>CASEYC010000015.1 GCA_949292025.1 uncultured Bacteroides sp.
GACCTGACTGTTTTCTTCCAGTTTCCACTGGAAATCAGAAAGATAATCTATACCACAAATCTCATTGAAAACCTGAACGGGAAAATCAGAAAGTACACCAAATCAAAGCTTTCATTCCCGTCTGACGATGCCGTAAAAAAGGCCGTCTATCTCTCACTGGTGGAGATTGAAAAGAAATGGACGATGCCCATTTCGAACTGGGGCTTGATTATGAATCAATTTATGCTTATCTCTGAAAACAGAATTCAGATATAAGGAGAACTTACAACTGAATCCTGTTTCCATTTACACAAAATTTTGGACAGTGTCCTATTCTCGAATGGGATTCTCCCTTAGGCCCCTTCTACAGATGTTTCCGAAGATTTGGGTTTTCTCCAATTCTTGATAAAGTCTTTCACGAAAAGTATCCACCCCACACTGCCTACTCCAGCCAAGAAAACAAAAGCGACAAGAATCAGCATCTTGCTGGGCTTGGCTGCACGCAATGGCACCGTGGCAGGCTGCACAACGGTATAAACCGGCGTTATCTCCTGCACTTTAGCCTTTGCCATCTGCAGCTGTTGGGCAACTTGCGTGTACACCTGGAAAGCCAAATTCATTTCATTTTGCAAACGCTCTTGTTCGGCACGGAAACTTAAGAGGACAATGCTTTGGTTGGCATCCACGAAGCTGGCATATTTTTCCTGGGCCTCCATATATTCCTGCTTGGCTTTCTTGTACAACTTCTCCATGTATGCCAAATCATGACGGGCCTTATTGGTACGGTAATCCGTAATGTAATTCTGCAAGCTGTGCATGATGGTATCTGTCAAGGATGCGGAAATCAACGGGTCCTGCATGGTGACGGTCAAAGTCGTCACTCCTGTCTTTTTGTCTACATTGACTGCTATCCGTCCGCTCAAGGCATTGGCCATATTGGATTCCTCCTGCGTCAGATGGAAGGGATTCAGTTCTGCTGTCCCACCTTGATCTTCATCCTCGTCCTTAAAGAGAGACGAAACCCATCCTATCGCCCTAAAAGGAGCGGAAGTAATGACTCCCCACCAAGGCGCACGCTGATAATCCTTCAAGTAAACATATAACGTCGTGTCAATCTCGGCTTCCCCGTCCTGCACGCGCACATCAAAAAGGCTTGTCAAGAATGGAGTCGAACTTACGATATCCGGATACAACTCCGGCGACAGGGCATCTTCGCCGGCTGAAGTCCGCAAGTTGACGCCTGCCATGGCTGCCAAGGCTCCCAAATTACCAGAACCGCTTCTTCCGCCTACTTCAGGAGCCAAGGTGACACTCGTTGCGTATTCCTTAGGGATGCTGAATGCCACCACCAACGCCACGATGACGGCTATGCCACATGCCTTGAATATCAATTTGCGCCCTGCCCACACCTTCTGGGCAAGCTCTATCAAATCAATTTCCTGTTCCTCCGGATTCTGCGGAGAAACAACCTGTTGCTTTATTTCTTCACTCATCATTTGCCACGCACTTTACTTAAACAGATTGCTTATCGTTGCTATCATTGTCGCCAATGAAGCCGTGGAAGTACCTATGCTGAGTATCTCTGTAGGAGACATCTTTTCCCTCTTTTCCTTGCTGGGCACTATAATCTCGCACCCGGGTTCTATGGCCTTGGAGTTGCCTGAGCGAAGGCGGGACACCGTACCGTTCATATAAACGACATAGGCTCTCTTCTTACGTGCATTGTTCCCAAAACCACCGGCTTGGTTGATGTAATACCTCAGATTTTCTCCTTTTTTATAGGAGACTGTATTGGGGTACATGACTGCACCATTGATTTTAACCGTGCCTACAAATTCAGGCACATACAAGATGTCGCCTTCGCGCAATACCAAGTCATCGTCCGAACCCGGTGATTTCAAGGCGTTCTCCAAGTTGATGCCTACCGAATAGAAGTCAGACAAATCCAGCATCGCAACGGATATGGAATCCTGGCCTCCTGTACGTGCTAAACGTCGAGTTGCTTCTTCTCTTCTTTTCTCATCCGCTGTCATCCTGCGAATCAGACGGGCACCACGCACGTATGCATCCGGCGTAATGCCACCGGCCTTGTTCACCAAATCGCTCAATCTTTCATTCTTCTTGGTCAATGCGTAGTTTCCGCTAAAGAGCACTTCGCCTCCAATCATCACGTTCTGCTGCCTGAAGTATGCAGGGCTCTTGCGGACATAGACTTCATCAAAAGGTTCAAGGTGGAAGTCCTCACTTCCTTTGCCTACCAAGAGGCCATCTTTCAGATCGAATATGAAACTTTGCCCGACAAAGTTGCTGAAATCAGTGCTCTTCGGATTTTTCAAGCGACGAGCCACCTCAACCTTCGTTGTCGCCGCAGTTTCCAGCAATCCACCGGCTTGCACGACAAGGTCTTCTATTGTGGTGTTTTCGGAATATAGATATGTACCCGGGTTTGCCACCTCACCATGGATGGTCAGCGTGGCCTCTTCTTTCAAGTCATGGATGCTGGGTATATAAACTACATCATTCTTTTGCAAAGCTATATCGGCCACTGTGCCGTTCAAGATGCCTTTCATGTCCAATGGGATGATTTCGTGATCCAAATCTTCGTTTTCTCTATCCAAGATGGCACGATTCAAGAACGCATCGCCACGCACGCCCTCTGCTTTCTCGACCAGTTGCTTGACGGTGTTCATTTCGTTGTCCAACTGATACAAGCCCGGACGATAGACTGCTCCCCTGAGTTCCACGCGGTTCTCGAAACGCTGGATGATGGCGCCGACCGTCACAGCATCACCATCTGCCATGGAGAAAGTGGCATATTCCTTGTCGTCCACATTGTACACTTGCAACTCGCGACCGCTCTTGCGGATAACACGTGCCGCTTTTTTATATGCATCGCCTGTGAAACCGCCGGCATAATTCAGCAAGACTTCTACGGTCTCTCCCGGCTTCAACTCATAGAACATCGGGCGCTTTATTTTTCCCTGAATTTCGACCAAAGACTGATAGGGCTGCACTAAGATGACATCTCCATCCTGCAAGCGTATGTCGTCCTTCATCTTGCCTTTCAGAATGAAATCATATACGTCCAAGTCTGCAATCACAGAACCTCCACGCACGACCCGAATGCTGCGCAAACTGCCTATTCCGTTTACTCCGCCAGCGCGGTACAATGCATGGAATACGGATGCAAAGGAAGACAGCGTATATGTGCCTGGCACGGCTACTTCACCCATCACATTCACTTGTATGGACCGAATCTCGCCCAAGGTCAATTTGACTTGTGTGTTGGGAACATCCCCCGATACGCCGGAATAAATCTTGGTGAACTCCTCTTTCAAGTATTCATTGGCCTCTTTCACCGTCTTGCCGCTTAAATATACCGGGCCGAGATTGCTGACCAAGATGCTGCCTTCCGGCGAAATGGTCTCGCGGATAGTTGCCTCGGAAGCTCCCCATACGTCAATAATGACCTCATCACCGGGCCCCAACCGATAGTCTACAGGGGTAGCCACATTGGTGTTCGGTTCAAAGGTGAGGCTGGGATTCGTAAATATGTTATGGCCAAAAATCCGCCTTGCAGACCCTCCCGTAGTCACAGGCGCTGCCGGTTGATGGGCATCTGCTGCCTGCAAGATGCCCCCTTGCATCTGGGAAAGCTCGGTTTGCGTGACCGACTCTTCATCCACACGCGACCGGCTCCTCACGACATCCTGATTGGTCGTGGGGGGGGCTTCCCGCTCGTTGTTATTCTCATACTTGTCGCGCAAGCGTTCCACTTGCTCCTTCGTCACCCCCCGCCGCATCAACTCCGCAGCTATCTGCTGTTGGCTTTTCCCGGCTTGGTTTGCACTCTTCACATACTGGATAATCTGATCGTCGGTCATCTGCTGAGCCATGACGGTGCCGCAAATGACGAACATCAACGAAAAAAACAGAATAATTCTACGCATAATAAAGATTTCAGTAAACGTTTATATCTACTTGCTTGAGCTAAATCGGCGACAAAGGTAGCATTTTTTGTTTATATACCGGAATAATCAGGGGCTTTTCATGGGTAATTTCGATTTTTCTTCAAAAAAAGCGGCGAAAAGTTTGCCAGTTCAAAATAAAGCCCTACCTTTGCACCCCGTAAGCGAAACGATAAAGATTCCGCCGTTATAGCTCAGTCGGTAGAGCAACGCATTCGTAACGCGTAGGTCGCCAGTTCAAGTCTGGCTAACGGCTCAGAAAAAGAAGGTGTGTCGTAATGAGCGATGCACCTTCTTTTTTTCGTCAATTGCAAAAGAAAAGTTCGACATCTTCAGGGGGCAGTAGAAATTCGGTGGGGATTTATTTTTCAAAATCCCTAATAATTCCGACCTTTGCCTTATGGAAAAGAATCAATTGGAAGTTCTTGCGCGTATCGTGCTGCCTTCAGAAATACTGGATTATTTTGAGATAACAA
>CASEYC010000016.1 GCA_949292025.1 uncultured Bacteroides sp.
CATTTTTACTTGTATCGGACGGGGGCATGGTGCTCCCGCCCTTCCGGCCACCCGACAGGAGTGGGAGGCCATGCGCCGCGAGCCTTGGCTGGCGGAGATGTGTCGCCGCATCGAGGCGGGCGACGAGAACCTGAAACGGCGGCTGCCCATCTGGACACCTCATTGCGCTGCCTTCCGAGACAACCACCGCGCGGCGGCGGACGCCCTGAAGCCCCTGCCGCGGCTGATGCTGGACTTCGACGAAAAGGGACATTCAGCCGAGATACTGGAGCGGTCGCTAGCCTTGCAGAAAGAGGGCAAATGGCAGGTGCTGCTGGTGGAGGAGTCGGTGAGGCGCGGCACGCACGTGCTCATCGTCCTGCCCGACGGCATGACGCCGCAGGAGGCGCAGCAACGCTTCTCGGCCGACGTGGGCTTTCAGGCGGACGGCGCGCTGAAGGACGTGAGCCGCTGCATCTACATGGTGCCCGAGGACCATACACTGTATGTGGACGAGGAGAGGCTTTTTAATGGAGAATTGAAAATGGAAAATGGAGAATTGGCCGCGGATGACGAGGAGAAAAATTCTCAATTATCCATTATCCATTCTCCATTATTTAAGGGCATTCCCTATTCGGAAATTATCGGACAATGGTTCAAGCTGGCGGGTGGCGAACCCGTGCAGGGCGAGCGCAACGACAAGCTCCACCGCCTGGCTTCGCACCTGCGCTATATTGCGGATAACGACGAGGCGCTGATGCTCCAAGTGATGCCCCGCTACGGCCTCTCCGAGGAGGAGATGAAGGGGCTGATACACTCCGCCTGCTCGGCCAGATGGTACTCGATGCCGAAGATGATGCAACAAGCGATTGAAAATGAAGAACGAAAAATGAAGAATGAAGAATCGACCGCGGAGGATGAAAATTCTTCATTCGGAGGCGAAGCCGACATTCTTCATTCTTCATTACCCAAGCGCCTTCCCGCCTTAATCAAGCTCTTGGTGAGCCGTACGCCCGATGTTTATAAACCTGCCGTCGCACATGCCGTTTTTCCCTCGCTGGGCGCGCATCTGCACAAAGTACGCTTCCGCTACATCGATAACGTAGAGCACGAAGCCACCTTGATGAACGTACTTATGGCAGGCACGGGCGCGGGCAAGGATTGCATCTCCGAGCCCATCAACCGCATCATGGCCGACATCCGCCGCCGCGACGAGGACAACCTGCGACGCGAGCGGGAGTGGAAGAACGAAGTCACCTCGAAGGGCGCCAACAAGGACAAGCGCCAGCGACCCGAAGGCTTGATCATCCAAGAGATTGACGCGGATATGACGAACCCTGCCTTCGTGATGCGCATGGCTGAGGCCGACGGGCACTTCCTCTACACGAAGTTGAACGAGATTGACCAGTTCGACGCCTTGCGCGGAAGTGGACGGGGCGGCCAACAATTCCAAATCATGTGCCTCGCTTTCGACCCCGGCAACCGCTACGGGCAAACGCGTGTGGGCGTGCAGAGCGTGACGGAGAAGGTGACCATCCGCTTCAACTGGAATGCCTCACCCACCATCCAGAAGGGCAAACGCTATTTCAGCCGTGTACTGACCGATGGGCCGATAAGCCGCATCAACTTCTGCACCATCCCCGAGCGCGAAATCGGCGCGGACATGCCCGTCTATGGTACCTACGACGCCGCCTTCGACGAGGAACTTCGTCCCTACATCGAAAATCTCGTGAAGGCGCAGGGCTTGATAGATTGTCCGCAGGCTTTCAAATTGGCGCAGACATTGAAAGAAGAGTGTGCCGACTTCGCCCGCCTCTCGCAGAGCCGCGTGTATGAGAACCTGTCTTTCCGTGCCAATGTCATCGCCTGGCTGAAGGCATGCGTACTCTTCGTGGCTAACGGCTGCCAATGGGACAAGACTTTCGAGGACTTTATTCGCTGGTCGCTGCAATACGACTTGGCTTGCAAAATGGAGTTCTTCGGGGCGGAGATCGAGGAAGCCAACCAACAGGGGATGGTAAGGGATAGACAAGTGCCTGGACGGCGTAACCTGCTGGAGCTGCTGCCCGATGAATTTACCTTTCAGGATGCCGTACGGGTTCGTCAGCGGGAAGGATTGGATGCCCAAGGTACTTCCAATATGCTACGCCAATGGAAATATAGATGTTACGTTACAAATGTTACAAATGACAATTACCAAAAACTAAAATTCAGAAGCGATGGAAATGACATTGACAAGAACCGCCAAGCGTAAGGCCTACACGATAGGCCGCCTGGAAATAGACGGAGTGTACTTTTGCGACACGCTGGAGCCTGCGTGGCGCGACCTCGGGCCGGGACGTCCGGGACATAAGATAGCGGGGCGCACGGCCATCCCCGAAGGACGCTATCCGGTGGTCATCACCTGGAGTCCCAAGTTCGGCCAGTGGCTGCCCCTGCTGCTCCACGTGCCTCTGTTCGAGGGTATCCGCATTCATGCGGGCAACACGGCCGCCGATACGGCAGGTTGTATCCTCGTGGGCGAGAATCGCAAGGTGGGGCATGTGTTGAACTCCACGCGCAACGTGAACTTGTTGAAGCGTCGCATCGTCGAAGCCAAGGAGCGGGGCGAGGGCGTGTGGATCACGGTGAAGTGAAGATTACGCCGAGGAGGGGCACAAGTCCCCTCCTCTACCCTCACGACACGCTCCGCACAAAGCCGTACACACATTATTTCCTATTTTTTCTAACAAAGAATCGGCAGTTAACGGCCTGATCAGGTTTAATTTTTCGAGGAATTCCCAACCTTTCATAGCACCCACAAACTGCCCAACCATCCTTATTTGCCCATTGAAGATTTATCCGACAATCAAAACATGATTTTTCAGCAGAGTTGATATTTTCATCTTCCAGTTGAGGAAACAGTTTATTTTGTCCTTCTGAATTCAGATCTACCCTATTGTCTGCATTTTCTCTTCCTCGACTTTGAAGAAGTTCCTTATATATGTTTTGTTTTTCTTCCTGCATCCGCACGTATTCTTCTTGTTGCTTATTATATTCATCAATGAATTGAGTATATTTTTCCAGCTTACAAAGCCGATACTTCCGCTCATTATGCTCTATCAAAAGAACAGCTTTTTGATCCTTACAATAAACAGCACAACAGGAATTCTTTATCGGACACCTACTACATTCTTTGTCATCCACAAGCCGTACAGTTTTTCCATTACTTTGATATAACATTTCTATCGAATTAAAATATGCGCTGTTATTGATCCATCTTCTATTTTCATCACTATTTATCAAAAAATCCTTCAATGAAGAACGCTCAGATATGCTCTGACCTGCTAAGTCTATTTCAAGACAATTCAGATTTTCATAATCAACCGTCTGTCTATGCCTTACATAATCTTTGAAACAAAATTCAATAAGGTATTTTTGATTGTCTTTTGTTACAGCAAAAATATCCGGCTGCCTATCTTCGCGCTCAAAACAATCATTAACCTCTACTGTATCAAAGTCAATAATACTGTTTTTATATATTCCATAATAAGAAGGTACACAAATTCGCTTTTCTGTTGCTATAATCTGTTCTGCAAGCTTAAACATGATCACTTTCAAACACATAGTCAAATTTGCACCACGTTCTTTACTTGCATGAGCAAAGCCGTGGGTCATTTCTTCACCATGTCGAGCTATCAAATTCTCGCGACAAGAAGGACATACACAACCGCAAGATGCCCCTCTAGGAACATCATCTATATATACCATTCTACCATCTTTATCTTCCGCCCATGAAAAAATATCCCTATAATATACCATACCATTTTTATTTATCAAAAATTACACCACGATCTCCAGTTAAGACAATAAATAATTGATTATTAATATGGAAGATTTCATCTATTCACATTGTTAATTTTCAATCATCCTATTTTACAAAGATAACAGAATGTTTTAGGTTATCCAACTTCTGATATTTGAAAATATCTTCAACCATTTATTTTCTTATGAAAACACCATTTTTTCACAAAAAATATATGCCATATAATAATTCTATGTAACTTTAACCTCTCCAAAAGGACTCTAAAGATAATCATACCGCTTGAAACAAAATCAGAGAAACTGAATATATGGAAACAGATAAACAACCCTCATCCCCCACCCGCCACTCGTGCGTGGATTGCGGCACACAGAACTGTAAGTACCAGAACCGCACGTATCCCGAATTCTGCCCCACCACCCATCTGAAGGAGGAAGACCTGCAATGGGCGCTGGAGCGCTACGACGAGCCGCGCAACCACGACATCATGGTGGCCAGCGCCGAAGTGGAATACGAGGGCTACTGCCAATGGACGCGCGTACAGGAAATCATGGAGTTTGCCCGAAAGATAGGGGCACGCAAGATAGGCATTGCCCACTGCATCGGTCTCATCCGAGAGGCACGCATCTTTGCCCGCATCCTGCAAGCCAACGGTTTCGAACCGCTGGCGGTGATCTGCAAGGTGGCGGGCAAGGCGAAATCGTCCATCGGCATCCCGCAGGCGTGCGAAACCATCGGAGCGGCCATGTGCAACCCCATCCTACAGGCGCGCCTGCTGAACGAGGCGCGGACGGACCTGAACGTGGTCATCGGCCTCTGCGTGGGGCACGACAGCCTGTTCTACAAGTACTCCGAGGCCTACGCCACCACCCTTGTCACCAAGGACCGCGTGACGGGCAACAACCCCGCCGCCGCGCTCTACACGGCGGAGTCGTACTATCGGAAGAAGTTCGGCTTGAAGGGGTAAAGGCTGCGGATTTCCCCTTCAGGCAGCGCATGTGTACGCACCATCAGTAACCTTTGTGCTGACACAGCTGGGGGTTCATGCTGATAACCTTCTCGGGGATGGGAAAGACGGTGGTGAAACCGGTGGCCTCATCCTCTACCTGCGGACGATGGCTGTAGGCACGGGTGAAAAGGCCGAAGCGGACAAGGTCTTGCCTGCGCCAGCCCTCCCAAGCCAGCTCCAGCAGACGTTCGTCGAGCAAGGTCTCCAGCGTAGCCGGACGTGAAGGCGCTCCCACCCGACGGCGTACCTGCTCCAACTCGGCATCGCCATTGCCGCCGGCACGCACCTTGGCCTCGCTCTGCATCAGCAACACGTCGGCATAGCGGAAAAGCACGATGTCGTTGTCGGCCAACTTACCGTCTTTCAAGCTCGTGGGATCGACCTCGTACTTCTTCATGCGGGCACCCGCGATCTTCTCATATTCCTTGCCCGAAAGGTCGAGCTCCACACGGCGGGGCTCATAAACAAGGGGCGTACGGCCGTCGTCGAGCAGGACAGGATTACCCTGTAGGTCGGTCACCTCGTCGGCATAATAGCAAAGTCGGAAACGGGGATCTTCCTCGTCCGTGCCGTAGCCGAAGACATCGAGCGCATCGAGCGTGGCCGACGCACCGTTCTCGCCTCCCAAGCCGAGGGCCTTGGCATGGTTGTAGTGGCGCGAACGGAAGAGGTAGATGAGCTGGTTGGTATAAAGGGTCTTGTTCATGGGGATGACGAAGATGTTCTCGGACGAAGACTCGTTGAACACGGCAAAGTTGCTCCGATAGTCAGTTTCCAGAGTATATCCGCTTTCGGTTATCAGGTTGCAATAGTGGCAGACGGTCTGCCAGGCGTCCATCTTCACGCCGTCCACGTCGAAAAACAGCTGCCTGCCGTCGGGGCGGAGTGCGTCTGTCCAGTCGTCGTCGGCATAGACCTCGGCATTCAAAGCAAGCTTGGCCAACAGGAACCACACGACGGGGCGGGTAATGCGGCCGTAGTAAACGCC
The DNA here is from genome assembly GCA_949292025.1 of uncultured Bacteroides sp. Lineage (GTDB taxonomy): Bacteria > Bacteroidota > Bacteroidia > Bacteroidales > Bacteroidaceae > Bacteroides. The sequence goes on from CASEYC010000016.1 coordinate 5,779, forward strand.
CGGCTGGTTGCTGCGTTCGCCGCTCAAGGCAGGCAAGGCTTCCTGAAGTTCGGACACGATGAAGCGGAAAAGCTCGCTCCGCTCCACCTGCAGGAGGTCGGCGGAGGCGTCATCGGTATGCCTGATGAGGGGCACACGGCCAAAGAGGTCCATGAGGTAGTAATAGAACAAAGCACGCAGGGCACGCACCTCGGCCCTATAAGGCTCTACATCGTCGGCGGGGCGGGCGGCGGCATAAGCATCTATCTTGGCCAGCGAATGGTTGCAGAGGACAACGGCTTTGTAGAGGTATTCCCACGTGTGAAAAATGGCATTGTTGCTGACACCCCAGCGGTGGAGATAAAGTCCCTGCCAGAAACCGCCGTCGTACCAGTCGGCACCGCGGGTGGGCATGATGGCTTCGTCGGTGGTAAAGGTATTGAGGTCGTAAACGCCACGACCTGTGCCTTGCAGGCCCTGGCTGTCTTCGCAACCTCCTACGTGATTGTAGAGCGTGGCTACGTGGAAACGATAGACTTCCTGCAAGGAAGTGGCCAGTTGGTCTTCGCTGATGCCATCGCGGGGATTTTCCTCCAAAAAGCGGCTGCACCCGGCCAGAAGCAGGACGAAGAACAGGGTGGCGACAAACGGAAAGAGGGTATGTTGTTTCATGACGATCTCCTTTCTTTATTTAGAAGTTCAAACTAAGACTGAGCGTATAAGTACGCGACAAGGGATAGGTACGCTTGTCATCGACCCCCAACGTGGAGTCGACCTGCGTACTGTTGATGAGCGGCGTCAAACCTGAATAGGCGCTGAGGGTGCCCAGGTTGTTGACGGTAAAGGCCAGGCGGATACTCTTCAGCAGCTTGCCCTCACGCAAGGGCGGCGTCCAACCCAACGTGAGATAGTCGAAGTGGACGTAGTTGCCGCTCTCCAGCCAGTAGTCGGTGGCCGTCTGATCCGTTATCATGCGGGCGGGGGCATCGGCCATAACGTTGTAGTCGGGCAGGCTGTTCATGTTCATATAGGTCAGGGCGGTGCCGTTATAAATCTTGTGGCCGAAGGCACCGTTGACCTGCAACGACACGTCGAACCGACGGTAACGGAAGCTGATGTTGGAACCCAGCATCACCTTGGGTACGGCCTGCCCCGCAATATAGCGGTCTTCGCCATCTTCCATGTCCGCTCCCCCACCGTTGAGGTCGGCAATGTCGTACTTGTAGCCGCCGTTGCCGTCGGACACAAGGCCGTTGCAATGGGGCAGGTAGAACACACCCAAAGGTTGCCCCACAATCTGATAGACGATGTTGTTGTAGCCGCCGTGGAAGCCGGCACCGTCCAAACCTGCGATGGCCGTGTATTCGGCGGCCGAAATCCACTTGCCGTTGTACATGCCGCTCAGCGAGAGAAGCTTGTTGCGCTGCCAGGTGACGTTGGCGTTGACGGTCAGCTCCATGTCTCTGGTGCGGAGGGGCGTGAAGCCAACGGCTACCTCAAGGCCACTGTTGCGCATGGAGCCGATGTTGGCCAGCAGGGTGTTGTAAGGGAAAGGCGGGACACTGACATGATAGGAGTAGAGCATGTCCTCGGTCTTGGAGCGGTAGGCGTTGAACGAGAGGAGCAGGCGGTTGTCAAGCATGGCCAGGTCGAACCCTGCGTTGAACGTGTATTTCACCTCCCACTTCAGGTCGGGATTGGCGTTGCGCAGGCTTTCGTAGGTGACGAGCGGCGCATTGCCCACAGGCACGATGCCGTTGGGCTTCACCAGCGACATGGTGGTATAGGAGTCGATGCCGCCCTGGTTGCCCGCCAAGCCATAGCCGAGGCGCACCTTCAAGTTGTCTATCCACGTGACGGAGCGCATGAAGTCTTCCTGCGTCACATTCCATGCCACGGACGCCGAGGGAAAGAAGCCCCACTTGTGGTTGGCACCAAACTTGGACGAGGCGTCGGTGCGGGCGTTGAGCGTGAGCACGTAACGGTTGTCGAACGTATAGTTGACGCGCCCCAGGAAGGAAACAAGGCGCGGATCTTCGTAGTAGGAACCCGTACCCTCCCACGGACGCAGGGCGCCACCCTGCAGGTTGTGGTAACCCATCTCGTCGGACGAGAAGTTGGTAACGGTGGTGTAGAAGCCCGAATAGGTATCTTTGGAAACTTCGCCCAAGGCCAGCAGGTCGATAAAGTGACGACCTGTCTGCTTCTGCCACGTCAGCATCATGTTGCCCAACAGGGTCTCCGAACGGCGACTACCGCGATAAGCCTGACCGCCTCCCCAGACGGGCGTAGGCAGGTACTGGTCGTCTTCCGTCTCGCTATAGGTGTAGGCACCGAAGAGCACCAGCTTCCAGTCGAACGGCAAACTGAGGTTGAGGCGCGCGTGGGCACTGAAGTAGGACGTGGCGTCGCGGTTGTCCACCTCCATCCACGCCAGGGGATTGGTAATCTGACTGGCCGTCGTCAGCTGGTCCCATCCGCCCGAAGCGTTCTTGCCCGCAGGGAAGGTGGGGTTGAAGGCGGCGGCGGAGTAGAAGGTCTTCTGGAGGTCGAACAGGGTGCGGTCGCGCTTGACAGAGCCGAACAGGCCCAACTCGCAATCGAGCAGGCGGTCTATCAGCTTCTGGTTCAGGTTCATGTTCGAGGTAAACAGCTTCATCGACTCGTTGCGGATAACGCCCTCACGCTCCTGATAGCCCAACGAGACGCGGTAATCCGACCGTTCGCCACCACCATAGAGGGCAATGTTGTGGTTTTGCTGGATGCCTGTCTGCTCGATGGCCTTCTGAAAGTCGGTATTGTGACCGAGATCCACCACCTCGTAACCAAGGGATGCGGCTGCCCTACGATAGGCATCGGCATCGAGCATGTCCAGGTGCCGGTAGGCGTGGGAAATGCCGAAGATACCGCTATAATTGACATGCGTCTTGCCGCCCGCACCGCGCTTGGTGACGATGTTGATGACACCCGAGGCACCCCGCGAACCATACTGAGCCGTCTCCGAAGCATCCTTGAGGATGGTGAAGCTCTCGATGTCGGTGGGATAGAGCGAAGTCAGCATCGAAAGGTCGCCCGGCACACCGTCCACCACGATGAGGGGTTCGTTGCCGCTGGTGAGCGAAGTCGTACCGCGCAGGCGCACGGATTCAAGAGCGGCGGTACCATTACTGTTCTTCTGAATAGAGAGACCCGCCACGCGCCCCTGGATAGCCTCCAGCGGGTTGGAAAGCAGCTCCTTGTTCATCTGCTTTTCGGTGATAAGCTCCACGGAGCCCGACAAGTTGTTCAGCGTTCCGCGGGCGTAACCCACATGAAGAAGTGTATCGGCACGCGAGTTTTCAGAGAGAGGCATTTGCGCACAAAGCCCCACAGGTAACAGGAAAGAGAAACATAGCGCAGCCTCGCGCAAAGGGAACAAACAGCGTCTTTTCATAATCGGTAAACTTCAGGTTATGGCATTTTTCTCCAAAGGTAAGAAAATAAAGGGAAACGGCAACTGTTTCCGATACTTTTAGCACTCGGAAAGCAGTGTTTTCCTTCCAAGAAAACACCGTTTTACGATACCCCCTGCCCCAAGCCGCTAACGGGTAAGCAACCGGCGGGAGCGGTAGTACCACACGCCCACAACATCGGCCAGCGCCCAACCGATGGGGACGGACCACCAGATGCCCGTATAGCCCACCTGGGGCAACGAAGCCAGCAGATAGGCCAGCAACACGCGCGTGCCCAGCGACACGACCGTGAGCACCACCGACATGGAGGGAAGAGCCACGGCGCGATAGAAGCCGTAGAGCAAGAAGAGGTAGCCGATGCCCACGTAGAAGCTGCCTTCGATGCGCAGATACTCCACTCCGATGGCGATAATCTCTGCTTCGGACGGAGAAACGAAAAGCGACATCAGCCAGGGGGCGCCCACAAAGACGAGGGCGGAGACAAGCAGGGCGAAGACAGTGGTGAGCCACACGGCACTGCGGATGCCGCGACGGATGCGGTCGGTGCGGCCGGCTCCGAAGTTCTGGGCGATGAAGGTGGAGAAGGCGTTGCCGAAGTCCTGCACGGGCATGTAGGCAAAGGAGTCGATCTTCACCGCCGCGGCAAAGGCGGCCATGACGGCCGTACCGAAGCTGTTGACCAAGCCCTGCACCAGGAGGATACCGAAGTTCATGACCGACTGCTGGACACACGTCAGCAACGAATAGGAGGACAGGCGGCGGATGGACGGAAAATCGACCACACAGTCGGCCTTGCGCAGGCGCAGAGCGGGGAAACGGTGACGGGTATAAAGATAAAGCCCCAGGGCAGCCACCGTCTGAGCCACTACCGTGGCAAGGGCCGCTCCCTCGACGCCCATGTGCAAACCGAGCATGAAGAGGAGGTCGAGCCCGATGTTGAGCACCACGGACACGAGCAGGAAGCAGAGGGGCACCACGGAATTGCCCACCGCACGGAGCAGGAAGGCGTAGAAGTTATAGACGCACACAGGCACCATGCCCAGGAAGACGATGAAGAGGTAGCTGCGCGCCAGCGGCTCTACCTCGGGCGGCGTGTGGAGCAGACGGATAACGGGCGTCAGCCAGAGGAGCGAAGCCACGTTGAGCACCAGCGTGACGCCGCCCACGATGAGCATGGACGAGAAGATGCTGCGCCGCAAGCCGTCGAACTCGCGCGCGCCATACTGCATGGAGAACACGGCACTGCACCCCATGCAGAGGCCGATGAAGATGGACGTGACAAACACGATGAGGGCATACGACGAACCCACGGCGGCCAGGGCATCGGCGCCAAGGACACGCCCC
>CASEYC010000017.1 GCA_949292025.1 uncultured Bacteroides sp.
CCCGTCCTCCAGTTTCAGCGTGCATGTCTTGTTCTCCAAGTCCACGCTGTCGATGATGCCACATCCGGGAGCACGCCACTTGTCACCCATCTGCACGTCGGTACGGTTGTACACCAGCAGGGGCACGGTCAGCGACCGGCGCAGGAACAGGCTCTCCATCTCCCCGTTGCCGTATTCATCTATCTTCGCCCCGAACCCGGTCAGGCCGCTGGCAAAGCCGTCCTTGCCGATGACCACGCCCTTGAAGAGGGATAGGAGGAATTTGGTGCTGTCGGGGGCATCCTTGCGGAGGAACATATTCTGCAGTTCCTCCAGGCTGATGCCCTTCAGCTTCTCCGAGATTTCCTCGAAGCTGATCTTGATGCGCTCGAAGTTCCTCTGCCACTTCATCCGCACATCGCGCCCCGTGTCCTGCGCCCCGTTCCAGGGGACTATCTGTTCAAACTCGTTATCCATCAGTGCAGCTCCAGTTCCGTGTCGTTAAGGGTTAATAGCAAGGGCTGCCAGCACGTGCGCCGTTCGCCCGTCTCCAGGTCGATGTAGTCCAGCATGTAGTCCGAGTATTGGTTGCGGTCGCGGCGGCTTTGCTTGCACAGCCGGGCGCGGCGCACCGTCACCACGCCCTCACTCTTCCGGCGGGCGATGCTGTACGACATGTAGGAGAAATTGAAGCTCTCCCGCCTTGCCGACAGCCGGCGCATCTCGTCTATTGCTGCATATACATCCACCTTTTTTTAATGATTAGTGGTTAATGATTAATGATTAATGGTTAATACAGGGCAAATGTAGGGAAGGGTGGGCGTTTGGAAAAGGACAAGACTTTGAATGGCCAATTCGTGCGACATTCACCATTTATCATTCACCATTGACCATTATCTCGACACATTCCGCTCCAGCCTGTTCACCCGGTCGATGCCGTCCCTCACCTTCCGCGGGTCCACCACCAGCTCCTTCTCCGTCAGCAGGGTCAGCAGTCGGTTGTTCTCCTCCAGCAAAATCACCACCTGACTCCGCTGTTCCGCCGAAAATCCGGGCAACGGGTTCGCTGATGAACGCGACCCACCCGCATTTTCATCGGAATATCCCCCGCTCAGCCGTCCGCTCCGCGTCCGCACTTGCTCCAGGATCTGCGTCGTGTTCAGCATCCGGATGGTGCCCCGCTTCTGCGCCAGGTCGAACACGTCGAGGAACTGCTTCACCGCCGGGTTGGCCACGGCCTCGTGGTTGGCCACGAACTCGTTCTTGTGTACCGGGATGACGCCCGCCGTGTCGTTGGGGTCACCCTTTGCGGTGTATCCTTCCACGTAATCCGCCGAGTAGCCGCCCGCCTTCAGGCCCTTGGCTTCGTCGCGCTGCTGCTTGGCCACGGCAATCTGTGCCGCACCTGCTGCCACGGCGGCCGCGGCGGCTATGGCACCCAGTGCCGGGCCCACAACGGGGATGCTGGCCATCGCGCTGTACGCATTCATCGCGGCTACGGCGGTGCTGGCCGTCACCTGCAGCACATTGGCCGCAAACTGCTTGTCGGCATACTTCTTCTTCACCGCATTCATCGCCGCCTCCTTCTCCTCCTCCAGTTTGGTGGTGTCTTTGCCCGCCTTCTTGGCCGCGGCAATCTCCTTGTCATACTTCCGCTGCACGCGGCTCAGCTCGGCATCCTGCAACGCGCCTATCAGTTGGCTGGCCGCGCCCGCTGCCTGGCCCACCACGTTCAGGGCTGCCTGGGCAATCTCCTGCCGCGCCTGTTCCTGTTCCTCGGCCAGCCGGGTCTTCTCCTTTTGGTACTCCTCGTAGGTCAGGAGGTCTTGGTCATACATCCGCTGCAGGATGGCATTCTTCTCGGCGTAGGTGTCCGCCTCTTTGATGTCTTTGAATCCCTGTTGTCTGGCTGTCTGCTTGTCGCGTGCGGCCTGCCGGTTCTCGCCCTGCTTCTGCGATACGTCCAGGTTGAGCAACTGGTCGTCTACCGCGGTCGTGTCCTCGCCATAGGAGGCCAGCAACGCCTTCCGGGCTTGCAGGTAGTCGCGCTCGATTTCCAGCAGGCGGTTGCGGTAGGCTTCCTCGTCTTGCAGGTCGCCGTTGATGAAGGCCATCTTTGCCGCCCGCTTCTGCGCTTCCGCATCGGCATCCACGGCATCGAATTGTGCCTGCTTGTGGGCCGCGTCCTCCTGCTGCTGCGCTTCGTGCAGGCGGTTCGCCTCGGCAATCATCTTGTCGTAGATTTGCCCTTGGATTTCGGCGGTGTCCTGCCCGTAGGCTTGCAGGGCGGCTTTCCGCTTTTGCAGGTATTCCATCTCGGCCTTATAGAGGGCGTCGTTGTAGGCACGCTCGATGGCCGCGCTGTCCTGTCCCTCCTGCATCTGTTGCAGCTTCTTCTCCTTGGCGGCGTTCTGTTGGACCTGCAGCTCTTGTTTGAAACGGTTCTCCAAGGCTTTCAGGGTGGCATCGTTGTCGCCGGTGGGCGTCGGTGTGCCGCTGTTCGTGGCGACTGGCGCATCCGGGATGGAAGCCACAATCTTTTGCAACTTCTCTTTCTCCTCAATGTAGCCCGCGATGACCTGCATCCGTTCCTGAAGGTCGTGCTCCAGTCCCCGCAGGTAAGACTTCTGTAATATCTCGTTGTCGCCCGCTTGCTTCAGGAGGCTTTTCTTTTCCGCCTCGTACCATTGCTTGTTGGCAATCATGCCCTGGCTGATGATATTGTCCAGCTCGTCAATCTCCCGCTGGGCGTCGGCCTTCAGTTGTTGCTGCTGCTTGGGGTTCAGGAATTGCAGGTTGTCCGCGTTGACCTTCACCTTGGCGATGCGGTTCATGGTCTCGTTGGTGCGCTCCAGCTCTTCGTTCAGTCCTCGCTGCGAGGCCGTGGTCTTGTCCGTCTCCTCACGGAACAGCAGCAGGTAGGAGATGGCAGCACTGGCACCGGATATGAGCAATCCCCACGGGCTGGCCTTGGTGACGGTGTTGAATATCCGCGTGGCCACCGTGACCGCCTTGGTCGCCAGTTCCGCGCCCTTCACAATCAACGTATGCGCCTTGACCACGGCTGTATAGGCGGCGATGGCGGTGACGGTGGTCAGTATCGCGCCCTTGTATTCCATCAGGAACTCCGTCAACGCCATCAGCCCCTTCACCGTCAGGCTCCCCGTCGAGATCATGTACCGCATCACCGGCAGCAGCCGTTCGCCCAGTTCCACGCGGATGTTCTTGAAGTCGTTCTGAAGTTTCTCCAGTCGCGCCTGCACCGTGTTGTTCTGCACGTTGTATTCGTTGGTGATGCTCGTGCCCTCCGTGAACGCCTTGTTCGCATTCTCCTGTTCCCGGCGCACCAGGTCCACGTTGCCCGCCAGCGTGCTGATGACGCTCGCCGCCTCGGCCCCGCTCAGCTGCATCTCCTTCAGCACGGGGGCCATCTTCGACATCCCGCCCATCCGGTTCAAGGCCGACAGGAACGACATCACCGCCTCGTTCACGTCCGTCTCCACCAGCTTGGTGAACTCCTCCACGTCCATCCCCGCCAGCTTGGCATACTTGGCCGGCTCCTGGAAGATGCGCATGATAAGCCCGGAGAGTGCCGTGCTGGCCATCTCGCTGCGCAGCATGTTCTGGTCGAGGGCCGATGCAAAGCCCATGATGTCCGTCACGGCCATGTCGGCCTGCTTGCTCACGCCGCCCATCCGCGCCGTGAACGATACCAGGTAGGGTTCGGAGGCCGAAGTGCTTTGCGCCACCTGGTTCACGGCAGAGCCGATGGCCAGCATGTTCTCCTTCAGGCTCCGGCTTTCGTCGCCGAACATCTGGCTGAGCTTGCCGATTTGGTTCACCGCGTCCTCGCCCAAGTCTTCGCCCAAGGCCACGTTGATTTGGTCGGCCGCTTCCACGAACTCGCGCACGCCCTGCACCCCCGTGATGCCCAGCTTGCCCGCCTCCCCGGCCAGCCGGTTCAGTTCCTCGCGGGGCGTCCGGGTGTCCATCCGCTTGAAATCCTCGTTGAGTTGCTTGGTCTCTTCGCGGGCCATTCCTGTGTACTTGATCACCTGGCTCTCCGCTTCCTCCATCGTGGCATATTCGTCCACGCACTTCCGCATGGTCAGCGTCATGCCGGTCAGCGAGGCCACCACGCTGGCACCGATGGCGGCGTAGCGGTTGAAGCCGTCAGCCAGCTTGGAGAGGGAGAAACCCGTTTCCCGCGCCTCGTTGCGCAGTTCCTTGATGCGGGCGTTGACGGCCTTCAGTTGCTCGTTGTACTGCTTCCACTCCGGCAGGCTCGGGTCCATGTTGCGCAGGATGGCGTTCAGCTCGCGTTGGCGGTTGGCCAGTTCCTTCAGGTTGAGGTGGCCGATGCCTATCTCGTTGAACAGGTCGTCATACTGCTGCTTCAGCCGCCGTATCACGTCCTGCTGCGCCCGGTACTCCGCGCTGTTCTCGCCGAACTGCTTCTTGATGTTCTTCAGTTCGTTGTTGGCCGCCTTCATCTGTTTCTCCAAGTCCAGCATCTGTTGCCGGGCCTTGTCCTGCTGGACGATGATCTCCAGCTGCACCCTATCAATCTTCAGACTCATCTTGTTGGTGTTAATAATATGTCCCTATGTTCCTATGTCTAAAACCTGTTCCTATGTCGGGTCGTCCAGCCACCTCCCGTTGTCCAGCCACACCCCGCCGTCTCTCCACCGTCCGTCCGTCAGTATCCATCGCGCGTCCGCTTCCGTGTCGCTTATCCGGATGGGGTAGAACGTCCCCGTCCACGCCCCCTTGCGCCCGTTGGCGTCCAAGGTGAACTCCATTTAGTCCTTGCCCAGCACGGCTGCAACGCCGTCTATGTACAGTTCCGTCATGTCAGGATATTGTTTTTAGAGGGTGAAAAAATTCTCCGTGGAAGGTTGGCCAATTCTCCGTGGAAGGTCGGGAAACTCTCCGTGGAAGGTTGGGGGACTTTCCATGGAGAAATTCGATGGCCTATTCGAAGTCCTCCAGCTTGAAGGAAATGCTCAGCCCGTTCCATCCGCCGAAGATGTCATACTCCCACTCAATCTTCAGGTCCGTGCTCAGCCGGATGGATTCGTCCGTATCGATGATGTAGTCCTGCATCGTCGCGCAGAACTCGCGTGCCCTGGGTCGTTGCACCAGCAGCCGCAGGCGGTCTCCCTCCCCGGCCTGTTCCGCCTTGGCGATGAGGGCGTAGCCGATGAGCCGCCCCAGTTCGTCCGTGGCCTGCTCGATGTCGCCCTCCACCTTCGCGAAGTCGTTGTTGGCGTAGTAGCTGCCCGTCAGGGCGCGGAGCTGTTCGCTCGATTCGATGAGTAATGACATGATGGTATGGTCTTGTTGGTTGCCGCAAAGGTAGCGGGAGGGGGGAGGAGGGAAAAGGACATAAAAAAAGCGGAACCCACGTGGGACTCCGCTCTCAAACATCCGGGTAAGGTCAGGGGGAAATGATAGTGTTCAATTAACAAGTCCGGATTTTACGCGAACCTTACCCGTTCCAACTGGCTCACGATTTCCGTGAATTTATCCTGTATCAGGTTCTTTTGCCGCTCGCTGGCAGCGGCCAGACCGTTCTTGTACTTGCGCATCAGCGAGGGATTGATGCCGATGCTGCGGGCAAACTCCGTGGCGTTGATGAAGGGGAAGCGCAGGAAGAAGCCGCTCATGTCATAACGGTATTCCACTTCCGCTCCGTTCCATTCGGGATAGGCGCCGGTCTGTTCCTTCATATATTCGGCCTGTTCGCCCATCACCTCTTCGAAGTCCAGCCGGGCTTCTTGTTCGGTCATCCCGCTGCCCACTACGGGCACGCTGTCATCGGCGGCATAGATGCTGTATCCGCCGTCTTCGCCTTTCTCAATGATTGCCACGATCTTCTTCATACGCTTGCAGGGTTTAGAATGAATACGTCCAATTAACCCCGCCCCCGTTTCCGGAGGCGGGCAGCTCTTGGTGAAGCTCTTTCATTTCTGTTCCTTTAATCCGGCCATCTTCAGCATCTTGTCCAAGGTGCCGGGCTTGACCTCTTGGGTCTTGTGCCGTCCGACCGGGATAAAGTAGGGATAATCGGGATGCACATACTTGTAATGCCCTTTACCCCCTTCGATTGTCCAGCCATGCTGTTCAATCAGCCTGTAAAATTCGGAGTACTTCATAATGTAAAAGAACTATGTGTTAATTGAACACTGCAAAGGTAACGATTTTGTTCCAACCCACCAAACAAAAGAGGAACATTTTTGTTCTTTCCAGAGAATTTATTTCTTGTTGTATCGTTTCATCAGCTCGTCCGCCCGCTGCTTGTCGTCCAGCAGCTTCAGCAGCACGCGCAACAGCGGCGCGCGGTCGGTCTCCGTGGCGGTGCCGAACACCCCGCTCTCCGCCACCGTGTAGAGGATGCTGTTCAGCCCCAGGTCTTGCCCCGATGGCCGCTCCCCGTCTTTGTCCCGCCGCCCGAAGACCGGGGAAAAAGTTACCGTCTGCCCGTCGATGACGAACTCCCCCGTCAGCAGGTATTCGCAGAACCTGGCGAACCAGGCATACACGCCCACTGCAGCCAGCCCGGCATCACCCGCTGCACGTCCCGCATCAGCGCAGGCAGGTCGTCCGGGTCGAAGGGCAGTCGCTTCCCCGTCGCCGGGTCCGGAAAGCGGTAGAGCACCGCCACCAAGGCCAGCAGGTCGCTCGGCAGGTGGTATTCGGTGTACAGGTTCATCGCCGCCGTCGCCGCCCGGAACTCCCCGAAGGTCAGGTCCCCGCCGTGGCTCTGCGGGCCGCGCAGTCCTTTCCACTCCGGCAACAGGTTCCGGGTCGTGTCGAAGCGCAGGGAAATGCACCCCGCTTCATCATCCACCAGCCACATCCATTCCAGCGTGTCCGCCACCATGGCCACCAGCAGCATGGCATCCGTGCCCCGCACTTTCACGCCCCGGCTCTTCAGCACGTAGGCGCACCACGCCCTTTTCACGTCCGTCAGGCTCACACCCCGCTGCGTCATCAGCTTGTGCCGCAGCTCCAGCAGCTTCACCCACTCCCAGGGCACCAGCTCTTCCCAGCAACTGGGAAACTCAATCTCCTTCTTCTTCATCTATATATATGTTCCTATGTTCTTATGCCTGAAAAATATGTCCCTATGTTCCTATGTCTAAAAAATCAAACCTGGTTCGTCGCCCTTTCCCCCGCCGTCACATTATCCTCCTTGTTGATCACCTTCCGGTACAGCCCCAGGAACACCCCTTTCTTCTCCGGGAAGTTGATGCGTATCGCGTCGTTGACGGCCTCCAGCGCGATGTCCTCGGCAATCTGCGTGTCCGCCCCGTAGAATATCTTCAGCGCATAGAGCATCTGGCTGCCGCTGTCGCTCTTGCCGTCGATGATGATGTTCGCCAAGGCGGGGGATAGCCCGAAGCCGCTCGTGGTGCTGCTGTCCGCGATGCGCGAAATCTTCGCCTGCGCCTCGATGTACTTGTCGATGTTCATCTCGATGGGTTCAATCTTCCACGATTGGGCGTGCCCGTATTCATCCGTGAAGTCCACGCAACTGAAGAACTTGCCCGCGTTGTTCTTGCCCGCCATCACGTCCGCAATCTGCTGCGTCAGGCGGTCCTTCAGTTTGGCTTCCTCCTTCTTCAGCTGCTCCATCGTCCAGTCCGGGTGCATCTCCTGGATCTGGTCGCGCATCTCCTGCCAATACAGGTTCGGCGCGTGCACCACGTAGGCCGCCGCAATCATGTTCTCGTTCAGGTGCCGGATGATGCGCGGCAGGTCGTTGGCGTTCTCCAGCCATGGGATGGAGCCGTAGAAGCACGAAATCGCATACATGTTGCGCCCGAAGCTGCGCATCGAGTGGTAGCGCACCGCCGCCTCGTGCCGCGCCGGGTTCCACTTGTCGAACACCGGGAACCGCCGGAACGTCGTGCTGCGGAACGAGTCGAAGTCGCCCACCAGCACATTCCGCACGTCCTCCAGCATCCGGCTGTCGTTCTCCGGCCACACCAGGCGGCAGAACGCCGAGGGCAGGCACTCCAGCCGCGCCACCCAAGGCCGCCCGATGCGCACGCCGCGCCCCATCCGGTAGCGGACGAACACCCCGTTCAGGTGGGTGTACTCCACCAAGGCGGCGCGGACAAACGCCTTGTAGTCCCATGAATCGAGCCACGCCTGTATCTCCGGGTCGTCCACCCATTGCTGCACCCGCTCGTTACCCTCGATGACGGTGCGGTACAAGGCAGGCCCCTGCCCGTACAGCAGTCCCGTCTTCCGGTCCAGGATGCCCGGCCCGAGGTTGTTCCTTTCGAGCAGGTTGCGCACCGCGTTCGGCAGGTTGTTGTCCTTGCCCCACGGCACCACCCGTTCGCCCGCCACGGAGACCGGGTCCCCGTCCCAGTTCTCGCCGCCCAGGTCGAAGAACTGCGACATCGACGCGCTCCAGTCCATCGCGATGGCATACTGTCCCGCCGCCGTGTCCACAAAACTGAATTTCCCTATCTTCTCCATCATTTGAATAATATGTTCCTATGTCTTAAATATGTCCTTATGTTCTTATGTCTAAAAACTATGCCGTCTTGCGGTTCGCGAGGATGCCCTTCAGCCTTTCAATCTCCCGGTCTCCCAGCCCGTACATGATGCGCGACACCAGCTTGTAATACCCGCTGTACATGCTCTGCGCATACCATCGGTTGTTTTTCTTCTTCATCGTGTTCTCCTTCTGCCCCCAGGCCACGGCGAAGGAGTTCACCTTGTGGCGGTTCCGCTTGTACGCGCTGATGTCCACGGCACGGCCATAGCTCAGGAAGGAGAACTTCACGCCCGGGTTCTTCCCCTCGTGGAAGCTGTCATAGTCGATGCTGTGCAGCAGGCTGTCCGTCTGCCGCAGCTTCCGCTTCTCGATGGCCTCCGTCAGCACGTCCGCCAGCCACTCCCCGTGCTGGCTCAGTTCCTCCTCAATGAACAGCAGCTTCAGTTCCTCGCTCTCTTGACTTCTCATATCTGTCTGGTTCTAAGATAACGGCACAAAGGTACAGGCGGGCGCTACTGACGGAAAGGACACAAAAAAAGAGGCTGCCCCTGTATGGGGAAGCCTCCGTGCTTCATCCGTGTCCGGATTGTGTCAAATCAGACGAGCTCTTGATGAATGAAGCCAATGCCTTGGAGGGTTCAGACCAGTTCCACGTCCGCCAGTTCTCCGGCGAAGGTGTGCAAAGCCTGCTCGATACGTTCTTTTTGCTGCTTGCGCGGTTTGCTCCGGCCGTGCATGTAAGCCCACAACTGCTTCTGGTGGATGCCCGTCAGCCGCTCCAGGCCCGACAGCGACAACAGGCTGCCGTAGTTCAGGAGAAGGCTCTGCGTGTCGTAGTGCCACACCAGACGGTATTCGCCCTTGATCTGTTCCGGCCAGCGGTCTTCGGGCAGGTTCTTCTTGATCAGCTCGATGGCTTTCTCCGCATCCTTCTTGCACGCCTCGATGGTATCGCCGGCGGCATAGATGCCTTCGCAATTCTCTGAATAAGCGCCGAAGCTGTCCGGGCTGGCGCAAAGGTTCATGATAATCTTTTCCATATATACTGTGCCAAGATGTGTGAGACTAAAAAACAAACCAACGAAAAAGGGAGGGGCTTATTTCAGCCCCATCCCTCTGGCAATCTTCCGCCTTAGCGGCTCCGGGATTTCCTTTGCCCCGTGGTAGGGAACCGGCTCGGACAGTTGCCCGTCCTTCGTATAGAAGTAGTGGCTGCCCTCCGCGTGGCTGAACTTCCATCCCGCCGCCAGGATCTTCCGGTGAAATTCCTTGTACTTCATAGATCTCTTCGTTGATTTGACTCTGCAAAGATAGAAATATTTCTATTAATAACAAAGAAACAACAGCTATTTTCTACTGTTTTTAGTCGTCGTCGGGCAGCAGCAGGCAGATGAGTTCCTTCAGCCTCAGGGCGGCGATGCGCTTCTCTTCGTCGGTGGTGATGCTGCTGGTCAGGATGGTGAGCAGCTGCAGGGCTTCGAGGCGGGTCATTGGGCACCTCCTTCCCGTATCCAAACTTTCGCGACACGGTCCGGAAGTTGCACAGGCCTCCAGCAGGCAGAATCCTGTTGTCGAAGTTTCCTCAAATCATATTCCAAAGCGCCGATCCGATAGTAAGCCTTCTGCAGTTCCTCCATCAGCTCTTCGTTCCGTTCCTTCAGATAGATTTCCACCGGTGTCATCGCCCACCTCCTTTCTCCTCTTCCTCTTGAGAAAAGAGGCCGCATAAGGAATTTCCAAGCAATATGATTTCTCTTGCCATCTCAATCCGCTCTTCCTGGCTACTACACTTGTCATTGTGGACAACATCATACCAAATGGCCTGCAGGAACTCTACTTCGTCAGCAGACAAATACACGTCCTCATATCCATAAATGGCTTTAATCGTTTCAGATGTCAGAACAAAATCGTCTTTCTTCATCGCCCACCCCCTTTCTCCGCTTTCTTGGCGCGGCAAACGCAATACACCACCATCGCCACCAGCGGCGGAAACAGCAGCGTCGCGACCGTTGCAAAAATTGCACCAACATACCAGCAGTCTGCGGCATTCTTCACTCGGCACTCCTCCGGGAGCACACGGTTCAACAGTTCACGGAATCTTTTGGGGGCAGTAGAAATTCGGTGGGGATTTATTTTTCAAAATCCCTAATAATTCCGACCTTTGCCTTATGGAAAAGAATCAATTGGAAGTTCTTGCGCGTATCGTGCTGCCTTCAGAAATACTGGATTATTTTGAGATAACAA
>CASEYC010000018.1 GCA_949292025.1 uncultured Bacteroides sp.
AGAGGATACCACAAGCAGCAACGGCGTACGTACCGAGGGGTTCTCCACAAAATCGGGCAGCATGTTGCCCAGTCCGTAGAGCGGGAAGAAGGCGACGAGCGAGCCGCACAGCACCTTGTTCCAGAATTTCAGATTCTCCTTCAGGAACAGCCCGTGGCGGCCTACCAGATAGCCGAAGATAAAGAGGGCTGCCGTTTGGAATACACGCCCGTTGTCCCACGCCCAGGCCAGACTGGCCAGCTGGCCTTCCCATAGATTGACGCGCAGGGTGTCGAGGAAGGTGCCATGGCTTTGTGCCTCGAACGTAGCGGCCCACAGGCTACCTGTAGGCAAGGCAGGTGTCACGAACGCCGGGTCGAGGGTAGCACGAATCACATAGTAGAGCGGCAGCGGCTGTACCAGCAATATGCAGGCCAGGATGAACAGCCACTTGTCGCGCAGGCGGCATACCAGCGGCAGGATGAAGCCCACCAGCGAATAGAGCACCAACACCTCAGCCGTGAAGAACGAAGCGTTCAGATTGCCGATGAGGAAGAGCAGCACCAGCCGCCAGCAGAAGCGCAGGCGGAAATCACGCCCGCGCAGACGCTGGTTGTCGTATTGGATGAAGTAGCTGAAGCCGAAGAGCAGGGCAAACACGGCATACGCCTTGCCGCCCAGCAGGAAGAAGAGGCCGTCCCACACGGCACGGTCCGTGAAGGCCAGCCAGGCATTCTGCCCCGCCGTGTCGGGGAAGGAGTAGAAGTTGAAGTGTTCAATCGAATGCAGCAGGATGATGCCCATCACTGCCAGCCCGCGCAGCACGTCGGCCACATCGACGCGCGCATGTCTCTGTATCTGTTGTTCCATCGGTTTGTATCGGTTCAAAGACTGTTTTCCGTTCATTCTGTCATTTCTCCGGCTGATACAGACCACGGTTGATCAGCAGCCACTTCACGTCGGGCTCCTGTCCGCGGTAGTTCTTGTACATGTCCATGGCGTCGTCGATGCCGCCGGGCGTCAGGATATAGCGGCGGAAGCGGTCGGCCAGCTCGGGGTTGAAGATGTTGCCGCTCTCGGTAAAGGCACCGTAGGCATCACAATCCAGCACCTCGGCCCAGATGTAGCTGTAGTAGCCCGCCGTATAGCCGCCACCCATCGTGTGGTTGAAGTAGGTGGTGCGGTAGCGCGAGGGAATCTGCTTCAGCAGCTTGCGCTTGCCCAGTGTCTTGGCCTCGAAAGCCATCACGTCCATATCCTCGGGAATAGACTTCAAGGTGTGGAAGTCCATGTCGAGGTACGAGGCAGCCAGGTATTCCACCGTGGCGAAGCCCTGTCCGTACTTGCCGCTCTTGGCCAACTTCTTCACCAGTTCGGCAGGCATCATCTCGCCCGTCTGGTAGTGGCGGGCATAGTATTTCAGCACTTCGGGTTCGAAGGCCCAATGTTCGTTGATCTGTGAAGGCAGCTCCACGAAATCGCGGGGCACGCCGCTGACACCCGAATAGTGAACGTCGCGGAAGAGGCTGTGCAGCCCGTGGCCGAACTCGTGGAAAAGGGTCGAAGCCTCGTCGGCACTGAGCAGGGCGGGCTGGCCTTCGGTGGGCTTGGTGAAGTTGCAGACGATAGTCACCACAGGGATGATGCGGTTGCCGTGCTTGTCATACCCCTGCGGACGATAGCTGCCACACCAGGCGCCGCCACGCTTGCTGGCACGGGGGAAGAAGTCGAAGTAGAGGATGCCCAGCGTCTTGCCGTCCTTGTCGATGCACTCGAAGACCTGCGCTTCGGGATGGGGCAGCGGCATGTAGGTGAGCGGACGGAAACGGATGCCGTAGAGGCGGGTAGCCACATAGAAAGCTCCCTCGCGCACGTGGTTCAGCTCCAGATAGGGGCGCACTTCGTTCTCGTCGATGTCAAACTTGGCCTTTTTGGCTTTCTCGAAGTAATAGCGCCAGTCCCAGCCTTCGGCCTTGAACTTTTTGCCGTCCTTCTTGATTTCGGCCTGGATGTCCTTCAGCTCTTCCTTGGCTTTCGCCAGCGCAGGTTCCCAAATCTGGTCGAGCAGGGCATACACCTTGTCGGGTGTCTTGGCCATGCGCGTCTCCAGCGCCAGCGAGGCATAGTCTTCGTACCCCATCAGGCGGGCCTTCTCCAGGCGGGCCTCCAGCAGCTCGCGCACCACGGCCTTGTTGTCGGCGTCATTGCCGTTGTTGCCGCGGTTGGTGTAGGCCTTGAAGATCTGTTCGCGCAGGGTACGGTTGTCGGCATATTGCAGGAAGGGCATCACACTGGGATTTTGCAGGGTAAACACCCACTTGCCCTCCAATCCCTGCTGACGGGCCGTTTCGGCGGCCGAGGCTACCAGCGTGGCGGGCAGGCCGGAGAGGTCGGCTTCGTTGTCGATGACCAGCTTGTAGGCGTTCGTCTCCTGCAGCATGTTCTGCCCGAAGGTGAGCTGGAGCAGGGCGATGCGGCTGTTCAGCTCGCGCAGCTTCTGCTGGTCGGCCTCGCTGAGGTTGGCGCCGCTGCGCACAAAGTCCTTGTAGGTCTCCTCGAGCAGTTTCGTCTGCTCCTTGTCCAGGCCGAGGCGTTCGCGGTTGTTGTACACCTGCTTGACGCGGGCGAAGAGGGCGGCGTTGAGCGAGATGTCGTCGCTATGCGCCGAGAGCAGGGGCGAGAGCTCCTTGCTCAGGGCCTGCAGCTCGGGCGTGGTGTTGCAGCTGTTCTGTCCGCCAAAGACGAGGGACACGCGCCGGAGCAGCGCGCCGCTACGATCGAGGGCGGCGATGGTGTTGTCGAAGTCGGGCACGGAACGCTGGCGCACGATGGCGTCGATTTCTCGTTTCTGTTCTTCCATACCCTTGAGGAAGGCCTCGCGGTAGTCGGCCACCTCGATCTGTTCGAAGGGCGGCACGCCGTAGGGGGTGGTGTACTCGGTGAGGAAGGGGTTTGTCCGCGCGCCCGGGGCGTCGGCCTGGCCGTAGGCAGCCATCGAGGCGCCCAGCAGGGCGGCTGCACAAAGGTTTCTGCAAATGTTTGTTTTCATATCGTTGGATTTGATGGTTTTTCGCTGCACAAAGATAGGATTTTTTTGCCAATCTTCCTTTCGGCAGGCTGGTTGTACTGATTTTTGTTCACTTGCAGGGGTGCAAACGGTTGAAAATCGTGATTTTTGTTTACTTGAAGGGGTGCAAACGGTTGAAAATCGCGATTTTTGTTTACTTGAAGGGGTGCAAACGATTGAAAATTATGATTTTTGTTCACTTGCACCGGTGCAAACACTCAAAAATTGGATTTTCGGGCCGGCCGCAGTGTGGCGGGCGAATGGAGAGGGACAGGGCTGCCTGCCGAAAAAAGCGGGGGGCGTGCCGGCGGCCTTGCAAGGCTTCGTCGGGCACGCTCCCCGTATCAGCAGGAACGGCGTCAGGCGTCAGCGCAAGGCTTCCACCTCGTCGGGTGTCAAGGGGATTTTCTTGCCGAGGCGGCGGGCACCGTCGGCGGTGATGAGGTAGTCCTCCTCGTTGCGGATGCCGCCGAAGTGGCGGTATTCTTCCACCTTGTCATAGTTGATGAAGTCGGTGAATTTCTTCTCGCCGCGCCACAGGTCGATGAGTTCGGGGATGAAGTAGATGCCCGGCTCCACGGTGTGCACGAAGCCCGGCTCCAGCGGGATGGCCAGACGCTGGCTCTTGCGGCCGAACTGGGTGCTCTTGGGCTGGCCGTTGTAGCCCACCCACTGTTCGCCCAGGTTCTCCATGTCGTGCACGTCGAGGCCCATCATGTGGCCCAGGCCGTGCGGATAGAACAGGGCGTGGGCACCTTCGCGGACGGCGTCTTCGGCGTTGCCCTTCATCAGGCCCAGCTCCTTCAGGCCTTCTACCATGACACGGGCCGAGAGGTCGTAGACGTCCATGTAGGGGATGCCGGGGCGCAGGGCCTTGACGCTCTCCAGGTGCATGGCGTTCTGAATCTCGTAGACGTCACGCTGGCGGGGCGTGAAGGTCTTGTCGGCAGGGATGGTGGACGACATGTCGCCGCAATATCCTGAAGGCAGTTCGGCGCCGGCGTCGATGAGGAAGAGGTCGCCCGGCTTGATCTTATTACCGTGATAGTGGTTGAGCAAAGTTTGTCCGTTGATGGTGGCGATGGTGGCGAAGGACAACTCGCAGTTCTGGCTTTCGGCCACGTGGTTCATCTCGGCCACCACCTCGTATTCGTACATGCCGGGACGGATGAAGCGGGTGGCGGCGATGTGCATGTCGGCCGTCACGTTGCAGGCCTTCTCTATCTCGGCTATTTCCTCGTCGGTCTTGTAGTTGCGCTGCGCCACCACGGCACGGACGAAGGGCACGGAGCCTTCCTGGTGTGCAGGCGGCAGGCCGAGCCAGTCCATCAGCTTCAGCTTGTGCTCGGGGCGGTAGGGCGGCAGGTAGTGGATGCTCTGTCCGCGCTGTACGGCCTTGTGCAGGTAGGCCGTGATGTCAGCCGCAGGGCGCGTGTCGGCGATGCCCACGGCTTCGGCCTTCTCGCGGAGTGTGGGCTGCGTGCCCATCCAGACGATGTAGTCGATGCTCAGTTCGTCGCCGAAAATGATTTCACGGTCTTCGTCGATGTCGATGATGGCCGACAGCCCGGCGAAGGAAAGTCCGAAATAATAAAGGAAAGTAGAATCCTGACGATAGCGGAAG
>CASEYC010000019.1 GCA_949292025.1 uncultured Bacteroides sp.
GCATGGCAGAAAGGGGCCATAGAAAACGGGAACAAGCTAATAAGGCAATATATCCCTAAAGGAACGGACATCAGCACCATCACGGATGGGAAAATCGCCAGGATTAGAAAGAAAATCAATGCCAGGCCAAAGGAAAAACTAAATTTCCAGACATCGGCTGAATGCTTTTTCAAAAATATTTCGTAATGTTGCACTTGCTGGTTGACTCTGCCGATTCTGTTTTGCATTTCCCCGGAAGGATATTTGGACGGGACGGGACGAATGACTAACTTTGCAGCACATTATTAATAACATCCTACATGGGAAACATCAGTCCTGAATCCATTGTCAACGACCTGCGCTACCTGCAACTCTTGTCGCGCAGCTTTCCGACCATCGCCGACGCGAGCACGGAAATCATCAACCTGGAAGCCATCCTCAACCTGCCCAAGGGCACGGAACACTTCCTGACAGACATACACGGCGAATACGAAGCCTTCCAGCACGTGCTGAAGAACGGTTCGGGCGCCGTGAAGCGCAAGGTGAACGAAATCTTCGGCCACACCCTGCGCGAGAGCGAGAAGAAGGAGCTTTGCACCCTCATCTATTATCCCGAAGAGAAGCTCCAGCTGGTCAAGGCCAAGGAGAAGGACCTGGACGACTGGTACCAAATCACGCTGAACCAACTGGTGAAGGTCTGCCAGAACGTCTCCTCCAAATACACCCGCTCCAAGGTGCGCAAGTCCTTGCCCCAGGAGTTCTCCTACATCATCCAGGAACTGCTGCATGAGTCTAGCATCGACCCCAACAAGCAGGCCTACATCAACGTCATCATTTCCACCATCATATCGACCAAGCGGGCGGACGACTTCATCGTGGCGATGTGCAACCTCATCCAGCGGCTCACCATCGACTCGCTGCACATCGTGGGCGACATCTACGACCGCGGTCCCGGCGCGCACATCATCATGGACACCCTTTGCGACTACCACAACTTCGACATCCAGTGGGGCAACCACGACCTCCTCTGGATGGGTGCCGCCTCGGGCAACGACGCCTGCATCGCCAACGTCATACGCCTGTCCATGCGCTACGGCAACCTCGCCACGCTGGAGGACGGCTACGGCATCAACCTCCTGCCCCTGGCCACCTTCGCCATGGATGCCTACGCCGACGACCCCTGCACGGTGTTCGTCCCCAAGATGACCTTCATGGACGGACAGCACAACGAGAAGACCCTGCGCCTCATCGCCCAAATGCACAAGGCCATCACCGTCATCCAGTTCAAGCTGGAAGCGGCCATCATCGACCGCCGGCCGGAGTTCGGCATGGAGGGACGCAAGCTGCTGGACAAGATTGACTATGCGCGCGGCGTCTTTGTCTACGAGGGACGGGAATATCCCCTGCGCGACACGTGTTTCCCCACCATCGACCCCTCCGACCCCTATCGCCTGAGCGACGAGGAGCAGGACATCGTGGACAAAATCCACGCCTCCTTCATGAACA
Source organism: uncultured Bacteroides sp. (assembly GCA_949292025.1). Lineage (GTDB taxonomy): Bacteria > Bacteroidota > Bacteroidia > Bacteroidales > Bacteroidaceae > Bacteroides. The sequence goes on from CASEYC010000019.1 coordinate 1,486, forward strand.
GCGAGAAGCTGAAGAAGCACATGCGCTGCCTCTACACCTACGGCGGCATGTTCCTGGTGTGCAACAGCAACCTGCTCTACCATGCCTCCATACCACTGAACGAAGACGGCAGTTTCAAGCACGTCCGCATCGGCGAGAAGGAATATTGGGGCAAGAAGCTCCTGCAGAAGACGGACCAACTGGTGCGTCGTGCCTACTTCGGCGAAGAAGGCACCGAGGCGAAGGCCTTTGCCGTGGACTATATGTGGTACATGTGGTGCGGCCCGGACGCCCCATCCTTCGACAAAGACAAGATGGCCACCTTCGAGCGGTATTTCGTGGGCGACAAGGACCTGTGCAAGGAGACCAAAGGCTGGTACTACACCCTGCGCAACGAGGCCGAAACCTGCGACCACATCCTGCTGGAGTTCGGCGTGCAGCCCGGCCCGCACTCGCACATCATCAACGGCCATGTACCCGTCAAGACGCTGAAGGGCGAGAAGCCCGTCAAGGCCAACGGCAAGCTGTTGGTGATAGACGGCGGCTTCTCCAAGGCCTACCAGCCGGAGACGGGCATTGCGGGCTACACGCTGGTTTATCATTCCCACGGCCTGCAACTGGTGCAGCACGAACCCTTCCAAAGCCGTCAGAAGGCCATCGAGGAGGGACTGGACATCAAGTCCACCATCTTCCTCGTGGAGTTCAACTCGCAGCGCATGATGGTGAAGGACACGGACAAGGGCGCACAGCTCACCACACAGATAGCAGACCTGGAGAAACTGTTGGCGGCGTATCGGATGGGATTGATTAAGGAAAAGGTGTGATCACCCCTTCGCCTCCTGATACAGGAACCGCTTGATGCTCTTCTTCGGCGTCTTCTCGAACGCCTCCGGATAAATCTTCATCTTGGCCAGCTGGCTGTAGGCGGGCAATTCCTGGTTGAGGGCCACGCGGTTCTCCTCCATCACGCGCTCAATGTCCTGCAGGGTCAGGCCGTGGGCGTAGGCATCGTCGAAGTCGGGATAGACCAGGCCGACGAGCTTGTCGTTCTGCTGCACCACCAGGCATTCGGCCACGTAGGGCATGTTGTTCAGCTTGTCCTCTATCTCCTCCGGGTAGATGTTCTGCCCGCTGGGGCCGAGGAGCATGTTCTTGCTCCGTCCCTTGATGGTGACGTTGCCGTAGGCGTCCATCGTGCCCAGGTCGCCCGTGTGCAACCAGCCGTCCTTGTCGATGGCTTCGGCAGTGGCTTCCGGATTCTTATAGTAACCCAGCATGACGTTCATGCCGCGGCAGATGATTTCGCCCGGCACGTTCTCCGGGTCGGGCGAGAGGATGCGCACCTCCATGCGGGGAGCCGCCTTGCCGCACGAACCGGGCTTGAAGCGCGTCCAGTCCTCGTAGCAGATGATGGGGCCGCACTCCGTCATGCCGTAGCCCACGGTATAGGGGAAGTCCAGCATCTTGAGCAGTTGCTCCACCTCCTGGTTGAAGGCCGCGCCGCCGATGATGATTTCCGAAAACCGCCCGCCGAAGGCTTGCGTCACCTGCTCCTTCACCGTGGCCTTTATCTTGTCGTTGACGAAGGGCACCTTCAGGAGCAACTTCATCGTAGGCGTCTCCAGCTTGGGCAGCACGTTCTTCTTGATGATTTTCTCGATGATGAGGGGCACGGCGATGATGATGCTGGGCCGCACCTCGGCAAAAGCCTGGAAGATGATTTTCGGGCTGGGCATGCGGGTCAGATAATAGATGTGGCAGCCCACGGCAAACTCGTAGAGGAACTCGAAGGCCAGCCCGTACATGTGCGCCATGGGCAACATGCACACGATGTTGTCCCCCCGCTTCAGCGGCAGCACCTCGAAGGCGAAGGCCGTGTTGCTCCACAGGCTGCGGTAGGGCAGCATGACGCCCTTGGAGTAGCTGGTGGTGCCGGAGGTATAGTTGATGACGGCCAGCTCGTCGGGCTGGTCCTCGTGGTAGGAGACGTGCTCCTTGCGGAAGTTCTTGGGATACTTCTGCCCGAACATGGCGTTGAGGTGCTCGCGGGCGTAGGTCAGCTTTTCGCTGCGCGAGACGGGCAGGGTGAAGTCGGGCAGGAGGATGATGCCCTCCAAGTGGGGCATGGCGTGCTCGTTCAGGTTTTCCCACACCTGGTCGCCCACGAAGAGCAGGCGCGCCTCGGAGTGGTTGACGATGTTGTGCACGTTGTCCGCCTTAAACTCGTGCAGGATAGGCACGGCCACCGCCCCGTAGGTCAGCACGGCCAGGAAGGCTACGCCCCAATGCGAACTGTTGCGCCCGCACAGGGCAATCTTGTCCCCCTTGCGGATGCCGCTTTCCTCGAAAAGAATGTGCAGCTTTTCTATCTTGCGGGCCACGTCCTTGTATTGCAGGGTGGCGCCCTTGTAATCGGTCAGCGCATCCAAGTCCCAGTTCTGCTGGATGCTGTTCTTGATATAGGCGATAAAACTTTGTTCCATAATTGCACACTTTTGGGTTATGTGTGCAAATATAGGGGTTTATTGCAGAATAGCCCAAGGATTTTGTGATTTTTCAGACATAAAACGGCATCTATCGCCACAAAACCTACATGGAGCCTGGCGGACAGGAGCATATCCGCAAAACCTTTCCCCGCCACGGCATCCCCAAAAGCCCTGTATTCGACAACGATACAGAGGGATACGCCTGACAGAAGCGTTTCAATCTTATCACATCATTCTGAAACACTTTGTTTCACAGCTGCGAAACAGAATGTTTCATAGCCACGGAACAAAGTGTTTCATAGCGCGGAACAATCACGGGTTACTTGCTTCCCTCCTTGTTTTTCTCCAGCCACTGCACCCTGCGCAAGTCGGGCAAATGCTTGATGGAGAAATCCTCGAACCGGGCTTGGAAGCCGTCGCCGTCCGGACAAGCCCCCATGATGCCCACCATGACCGGATGGTTGTCCTGCAGCCAGGCGTTGCGCATCATCGTATATTCCTTGTCGTCAAAGGAATAGAACACCTCCACGGCATCCAGGCGGCGCACCGCCTTTATCCATACAAACGGCACGGGCTTGTCCAAGGGGATGATGCTCCAGTCGCTCGTGTGATGGGTCACCACCGTGCTGAGGTTGTACTTCCCGTCCACGAACTCGATGCCCGCCTTGATGTAATTCTCGTGGTCGATGCGCAACATCAGTCCCGACTGGTCGAAACGCGTCCGGTAATCACCGGATATCTTCACCTTGACTTCAAACTCCCCGCCACGCAAGGTGTACAGGAACGGGGCATCGTCCACCGTGAACCCGTAATGGGAGATGCGCCAGTAGTCCGTCTGGGGAGTGACGTTCATCAAGAGCGAGTTGCCCTCTATTTCCCATTGCTCCGGCTCATTGAACCACTGCATTTTCTCTAACGATTGCGCCATGCAACCGAGGGAAGCGGCCATCATCATGCCGCCAACAACCAACTTTTTCATGTCCATACGTTTATAAACTGTCTTCTTTTGATTACTTTTGCAAAGGTAAGGCATTGCCCGATACTGCACAATGAGCGTGCAAAATTAAATAGCTCACCGGATATTCTCGTAGATGATGATGCCCCTCCGCCGGATATGGTCCAACAAGGCTTCGTTCTTTAGGGCATGGAACAAGGACAAATCGACATGATAAGGCAAGAGCAGATCATCCACGGCAAGCAATAGCCGGTTCAAATCCATACGCGACAAGTCGTCGCCCACCAATGCAATGTCTATATCGGAGAAAGGCTTGTAAGTACCTTTGGCCCGCGAACCGTAGAGTATGACTTGCCTGATGCGTCCGTTGCCCGCAAAAACCCCAAGCAACTTGCGCCATTCCGTGTCAGTCAATCCGTAAGGCATAATCAAAAAAGGTTATCTGCTCCTGCCAACGGAAGCATCGTATTTTCAAAACTCCGGAAAAGAGGATAGTACACATGCACGATAGCCTCATAGATTTCCTCGGCCGTTTCGTCATCGTAATTATGTGAAGTCAGATTCCGGTCTTCTATGGACTCCATCCACCTTTTGTCCGCAATGATTCCCATCTCAAAAGCCTTGCGGAAAGCATCGCGCGAGCCACGGATTTCTGTATAACCTTGATACTCGGCATAATCCTTCATCACCTTCCAGGCCAATTCATGCGTATATTCAAAACGCTGTATCAGCCCCTCCTTCATTAGTTCCTTCACTGCCTCATCCGCATCCTGCCGTGCCATGATTTCAACGGCCTGTCCCAAACGGTGCAGTGCCTTGCGGTAATTGGCAAACCGCTGTATCCAACGTATGTCCTGCTTTCCCATAATCCGGTATTCTAATTCATGCTGCACAAAAATACCGCTTCCCGCAGACATACCCAAAGAATACAGGGACAAACTTGCGGAATTTTTCCTACCTTTGCCACACACAAAAACAACAACCCCATGCTGAAACCCAACAACCAAGACCGCCACTGGACCATACTGGAGAGCGAGTACCTCATCCGCCGCCCGTGGCTGACCGCCCGCAAGGACCACGTCCGCCTGCCCAACGGCGCGGAGAACGAAGAATATTATGTATTGGAATATCCCGACTGGGTGAATGTCATCGCCCTGACCCGCGACGGACGTTTCCTGATGGAGCGCCAATACCGCCACGGCCTGCAACTGACCTGCTATGAAATCTGCGCAGGCGTTTGCGAGGCGGGCGAGACACCCTTGAAGTCTGCCCAACGGGAATTGTACGAAGAGACCGGCTACGGAGGCGGCGCATGGACACCTTGGATGGACATCTCCGCCAACACCAGCACCATGACCAACCTGACCCACTGCTTCCTCGCCACGGATGTGGAACCCGTCTCCACCCAACACCTGGAAGCCACGGAGGACATCAGCATCGAACTGCTGACCATGGACGAAGTGCGCACGCTGCTGACCACCAACCAAATCAAACAATCGCTGATGGCCGCGCCGCTGTGGAAGTACTTCGCGGTGAACCGGCTGATTTGACTGCTAAAAACAAACGGCGCAAACCCGAGGAATCATCCACCGGATTTGCGCCGTTCCTTATTTACAAGCAACGAGCCTCAACCGCATCACTCGCGACGGCCCATGAATATCATTATATAATAAATGAGCGTGGCCAACGAACCGAGGGCAGCCACCACATACGTGTAAGCGGCGGAGCGCAGGGCGTCTTCGGCCTTGTCGTGGTTATACGAATTGGTGATGCCGGACGAACTGAGCCAAACCAAGGCGCGCTTGCTGGCATTGATTTCCACCGGCAGGGTGACAAAGCTGAAGAGTGTGGTCAGCGCAAAGAGGATGATGCCCGCCAACAGGATGGAGGGAAAAGAGTTAATCAGCAGGATGCCTGCCAAAATGACCCACGTCACCCACTGCGAGGCGAACGAAACCACCGGTACCAAGGCGCTGCGCATCTGCAACGGGCCGTAGGCGCAAGCGTGCTGCACGGCGTGCCCGCATTCGTGGGCGGCCACGGCGGCAGCCATCACGCTGTTGCTGTTGTAGACGCTCTCGCTCAGGTTGACGGTCTTGTTGGCGGGGTTGTAGTGGTCGGTCAGGTGTCCGGGCGTGCAAGTCACCTGCACATCGTAGATGCCATTGTCATACAGCATCTTCTGCGCCACCTCGCGACCGGTCATGCCGTTGTTGGTGGGGATTTGGGAGTACTTCTTGAACTTGTTCTGCAGGTTCATTTGCACCAACCAGCTGACTACGGCCACGCCGATAAAGATAATCCATTGTAATCCTATCATTCTATTTCTTCTTTAAGAGTTAATATACAAAGCCATATAAACAAATTGTTTGCCAAAAATAAGGGGAAACGGTGAACCAAGCCTCCGTTTCCCCTATCTTTTAGGAAGAATTAGCTAAAAATCAATTCAATTCCAGTTCTATAACGGTATCTATGTCCGTCGGCACTTCATTGAGCAGAAGCGTGTAGCCGGCCTGGTTCTTCTGGAACTTCACGGGCTTGCCGTCCACGAAGTAAGAGGCCTTCTTCACCTTCTTGTCCGCCAGCGGGAGGAACAGAGCCTTGTCCTGCAGGTCGAGGATATGGACATAGAGCTTGTTGCCTTTCTGTGTGGTGCCCCCCCAAGGATGCGGGCCGACACAACCGCCACGGGTGCCATAGATGGTTTCGCCATAGACTTTCATCCACTCGCCCATCTCGGCCAGACGTTGCACGGCCACTTCGGGCAACTCGCCGTCTGGTTGCGGGCCAATGTTCATCAGCAGATTCGCATCCTTCACGGCAGCACCTACGAGGTATTGGATAAGTTCCTTGGTGGACTTATAGTTCTGGTCCGTAATCTTATAGCCCCACATGCCGTTCATCGTCTGGCAAGTCTCCAACGGCAGGGAACTGATGTCCTGTCCCGACAGGCCGGCGGTATTCTCGCCCGGCAGGTCACGTTCGAAAATCTGCACGTCTTCACCGGGGAAAGGCGTGCTGTGATGGTTGTTGGCCACCAGGCAAGAGGGCTGCAACTTGTGAATCAAGGCATACTGCTCCTCCAGTTCCCAATCGAAGTCCGGGTTCTGGTCCTGGTCCCACAGACCGTCAAACCAAATGGCACCAATGGGGCCGTAGTTGGTCAGCAATTCGGTCAGCTGGTTATTCATAAAGGTGTAGTAGCTGTCCCAGTCACCTTCGGGATTGGGACGGCCTGTGCCACGGCCCGTGCGTCCCCACACGGCATCCTCGCGATACCAGTCGATATGCGAGTAATACAGATGCAGGCCGATGCCCTGCTTTTGGCACTCGTCGGCCAGTTCCTTCAGCACGTCGCGCTTGAAGGGTGTGGCATCCACGATGTTGTAGTCGGAATACTTCGTGTCGAACATCGAGAAGCCCTCGTGGTGACGGGTGGTGAACGTGATATACTTGGCACCCGATGCCTTGATGGCGGCCACCCACTTGGCGGCATCGAACTTGGAAGGATAGAAACCACCTGCCAATTTGGCGTACTCCTTGTAATTAAGGTCGTTGTTGGTCATCGTCCATTCGCCGGTGGCCAGCATGGCATACAGGCCCCAGTGCAGGAAGATGCCGAACTTCTTGTCGCGGAACTCCTGACGGGCTTTCAGGTTCTCTTCGGTGGGTTGATAACTTTGTGCCTTGAGCGGGAGGGCCAGGCAACACAACAGCAAGAGGGATAATGCTTTTGTTTTCATCTGCATGATGGATTAAAGTTAGACAAGGGTATATTAAAAAACAAAAAGCCTCTCTTCCGCACACAAGGGGGCGGAAAAGAGGTTCAACAGAATTTATTCTTCAGTGTAACGTTCAATGGTCTGCTCACGGTCGGGACCGATGGAGACAAACTTGATGGGCACACCCAGCTGGTCTTCGAGGAAGGAAATATAGGCATTGAATTCCTCGGGGAACTCATCCTCGCTCTGCATCTTCGTCATGTCGGTCTTCCAACCGGGCAACTCCACATAAACCGGCTCCACATCCTCGCAGATGTCGAAGGGGAAATGTTCAATCTCCTCGCCGTTCATCTTGTAGGCCACACAAGCCTTGATGGTTTCGAACGAGTCGAGCACATCGCTCTTCATCATAATCAGCTTGGTGACGCCGTCCACCATCACGGCATACTTCAAGGCCACCAGGTCTATCCAACCGCAACGGCGCTTGCGGCCTGTCACGGCACCGAACTCGTGCCCCAAGGCGCAAATCTTCTCGCCCGTCTCGTCGAACAGCTCCGTGGGGAACGGACCTGCACCGACGCGGGTGCAATACGCCTTGAATATGCCATACACTTCGCCAATCTTGTTGGGAGCCACGCCCAAGCCCGTGCAGGCACCGGCGCAGATGGTGTTGGAAGAGGTCACAAAAGGATAGGAACCGAAGTCAATGTCGAGCATCGTGCCTTGCGCGCCTTCGCAGAGAACGGACTTGCCCTCGTCCAACAGGCGGTTCACTTCATGCTCGCTGTCCACCAAGTGGAACTGCTTCAGGTACTCAATGCCTTCCAACCAAGCCTGTTCCATGCCTTCCAGATCATACGGACCATAGTTCAGGCTCTTCAGAATCTCGATGTGACGGGCCTTGGCCGCCTCGTACTTGGCCTCGAAATTATGCAGGATATCCCCCACACGCAGACCGTTGCGGCTTATCTTGTCGGTGTACGTGGGTCCGATGCCCTTGCCCGTGGTGCCCACCTTGGCGTCACCCTTGGCAGCCTCGTAGGCGGCATCCAGCAGACGGTGTGTCGGCAGGATGAGGTGCGCCTTCTTGGAGATGTGCAGACGTTCCTTCAGCGGATGGCCGGATGCCTCCAATGCTTCGGCCTCGGCCTTGAAGAGGGCGGGGTCCAGCACCACGCCATTACCTATTATATTAATCTTGTCGCCCTGGAATATGCCCGAGGGGATGGAACGAAGCACATACTTCTGTCCGGCAAACTCAAGCGTATGTCCGGCATTGGGGCCGCCCTGGAAGCGAGCCACCACGTCATATCGGGGGGTCAGCACGTCTACGACCTTGCCTTTTCCTTCATCGCCCCATTGTAATCCTAACAGTACATCTACTTTCATTTCTCTTTCTTATGTTGTGATTGATTATTGGTTTTCTTCTTCCGGTTGGCACGCTCGCACTTGCTGCACAGCCCATAGAGGTAGAGCGAATAGTGCGACAGGGTGAAGCGGCTCAGCTTCGTGCTGGCAATGGCCTGTTGCAACTGTTCGTTCTGAAACTCCACCACCTTGCCGCACTGGGTGCAAATCTGGTGATGATGCGTGTCGCGGTTGTAGCACTTCTCGTATTGCGAGGAGTTGCCGAACTGGTGCTTGATGACCAGCCGCGCATTGATGAGCAGGATGATGGTGTTGTAGAGCGTGGCCCGGCTGACGCGGAAATTCTCTTGGTCTGCCATGAGCGAATAGAGCGTGTCGATGTCAAAATGCCCGTCAATGGAGTAGATGGTGTCGAGTATGGCGTAGCGTTCGGGCGTCTTGCGATGTCCGTTCGCGTTGAGATATTCCGTGAATATCTGCCTTACCGTATCCTTCACATTCTTGTCTTCCATGTTACAAGCATTTACAGCGAACAAAGTTAGCTCTTTTTCCGGGAAAGCAAGCGCGAAATGCGCTTTTTTTAGAAGGAGTTAAGAAGTTACTCCACTTCTGCTTTCACCAACTCATAGAGCAACTGCTCATCCGGCGAGGCAGAATCCTTCATCGCCTCCACGCGGCGGCACATCCGGAAGGCGTTCGCCTCGCTGAATTGCATGAAGCGGCGAATGGCGGCACCGGCGGCATTGCGCACATGATAAGTTCCCGACAGGAAGGCGGCCACGGCCTGGTCCAGCAGCTCGTTTTCGGCACGGTCGTCCATGTCGCCTTTCTGCATCAACAGGCGGGCGATGGTGAGGAAGCCGCACACCTGGAAATATTCACGCTCGTCGGCTATCCATTGCAGGGACTTGGCCGGAGCATAAGGCAGGTGGCAGAACAGGTTCATGCTGGTCAGTTCGGCAATCTCGATGTTACGGATGCTTTCCACCCAGATGTCCGCAATCTCCGGCAGGAAGGTTTCCACAGGCTGGAGCATTGCTGCCAATATCTTGCATTCGCGGATGTCCTCTTTCCAAAGGGCCTGCGCCAGTTCATGGTTTTTCTCGTAACGGGCGGCTATCTGCTTGATGCGGGGCAACTCAACGCCAAAGTTCAGTTTGTAGACCAGTCCCTTCTCGCGCATACTCTGCGACACAGCCCCGTTCATGGCAAGGCGGAACTGCGTCTTGATGTCTTTCAGTTGTTCATGTAAGTCCATATTTCAAGGAATTGAATGGGAATAATAGAGGCGTTTGTCCGGCGGTACGCCTAAGCGTGCTTAGCTGCTCGCCCGAGCGTGCTCGGAGGTACGGCTAAGCACGCTCGGAGGTATACCTAAACAAACGCCTGATTATCAGTCATCCATTAATTGCGTGCAGGCAACGTGGCATAGTCGCGGCTGTAACGCAACATCTGCTCGGCATAGCCCTCGTCATAGGTGACGGTCACGTCGGTGATGTTGCCGTCGGCATCCGTCACAGCCTCGTACTTGGGATTGACAAAACCTTTGTAGGGAGCGAGGTTCAGCTTCTTGTAACGCTCCAACACCTCGGCGTGCAAGGCAGGATCCACCTTGACGGCGTAGTTCTCCACCAAGTCGCGGGCGGCGGCCAGGTCGCTGGTAGACTTCACACGCTGGATTTCGGCCAGCAGTTTGCCGAAGAGGGCGCGCAACTTGCCATAGTCATTAATCTGCACGTAGGTCTTGCCGTCCCGCTTCACCAGTTCCACCACCTTGTCGGGCGTGCCTTTCTCGTACACCCAGCGGGCAATGAGCTGACGGTTGCGCATGTGGGCTTCCTCAATCTGGTTGCCCGGCTCGATGCGCACCAGTTGGGTCATCAGGCCGTTCATCAGGTAAGTATAATATTGGGCGTGGTAGGCCGTGGTGTCGGACAGCAATCCCTGTTCCACCAGCTTGGGGTCGGCCACGTAGTAAAGGCCGAAGAGGTCGGCACGCGCCTCCTCGATGGTGGAGCCGTATGCCTTCAATCCGTCGGGGTCGGCACCAGGAGCCATCTTGCCCGAGCCGTGGCCCAGGCATTCGTGCAAGTCGGTATGCAAGTCGTCTGTCTGGTCGGCATACTTGTCTATCAGTTGCAGTTCTTCCGGGCTGATGACAAATTCCTCGTTGAAGCCGTTGCCGTGCGCAGCCTTGGCGTAAGCATCGGTAATGTTCCCGATAGTGACGGACTTCGAGCCGTATTGGCTACGGATCCAGTTGGCGTTGGGCAGGTTGATGCCGATGGCTGTGGCGGGATAGAGGTCGCCTGCCAGGATGGCGGCGGTGATGACCTTGGCGGAAACACCCTTCACCTGCTCCTTCTTGAACTGCTTGTCCACGGGCGAATGGTCTTCAAACCACTGGGCGTTGCTACTGATCAGCTCCGTGCGGCGCGTGGCCTCCAAATCTTTGAAGTTGACCAGCGATTCCCAGCTGGCCTTCAGTCCCAAGGGGTCGCCGTAGGTTTCGGTGAAGCCGTTCACGAAATCCACGCGCGAATTGAGGTCTTTCACCCACAGGATGGCGTAATCGTCGAATGCTTTCAGGTCGCCCGTTTCGTAAAACTCCACCAGCTTGGCGATGACGGCCTTCTGTTCGGGCGTCTCGGCCACGCCTTCGGCCTGCTTCAGCCAGTAGACAATCTTCTCAATGGCCTGTCCGTAGAGACCGCCCACCTTCCAGACCTTCTCCACCAGCTTGCCGTCTTCCTTCACCAGGCGGCTGTTCAGGCCGTAGGACACAGGCGTTTCGTCCTTGGGATCCTTCATGGCGGCATAGAAAGCCTCGGCCTCGTCCTGCGTCACGCCATCGTAGTAGTTACAGGCCGAGGTCAATATCAGGTCTTCCCCATCGGCCTGGTTGACGCGTTTGGGCATCACCTTGGGATCGAAGATGACGGGAAAGACTTCCTCGCACAGCTGCTCCACGGTCTGTCCTTCGGCCAAGGGCAACGTGGACGCATCCACGCTCTGCAAGGCCTGGCGGAAAAATTCGGGAGAGAAGCCGGGCACAAACTTCTCGCTGCCATAGTGGTGATGGATGCCGTTGGAGAACCATACGCGCTTCAGGTAGACTTCCATCGCCTTGAAATCGGCAGAGGTCTTGTCGCCCGTATAGCCGGTGTAGACCGCCTCCAGCATCTTTCGGATGACGAGGTTGTACTTGCCGTTCTGGTCGAAAAGGATGTCACGCCCTTGCAAGGCGGCTTCCGTGAGGTAATATACCAATTTCTTTTGGTCGAGAGTCAAGGTCTCGAACCCGGGTACGCGGTAGCGTAGAATCTGTAAATCTGCAAATTGTTCCACGGTGTAACTGAATTTTTCGTTTTCGGCCGGCGCGGTTTTCTGGCCATCGCCACAAGCGCTCAACAGCGTGACGACAAGCGCCGCCGAAAGTAATTGCTTCTTCATATAACTATTTATAAGGAATAAAGGGATAAATATAAGGAGCCGGTCCTAAAAAATAAAAAGGAGTATCCCGGCGAGGCAAAGCCGTCCGGAATATCCCTTTTCAATATGTGTTCACTTGGACAAGATTATTTCTTCTTTTCCAAATGCCGTTTGCGATAGCCGTTGGGGGTCTCTCCCACGTTCTTGTAGAATGCGGCATAGAAAGACTGGCGGTTGGCAAAGCCGACCATCGTGCTGATTTCTTCCACGTTCTTGTCCGCATAGCGCTTGTCCGTCAACAAGTGCATGGCTTCCTTCACGCGATACTCATTCAGCAGGCACGAATAGTTCATGCCGAAACGAGAATTGACCACAGCCGAAAGATAGCGGGTATTGGTCTGCAACTCCTTGGCCAAATCCTTGGCGGAAAATTCCGGGTCTCTATACTTCTTCTGCACAACGATGATGTTCAAGATCTTGTCGTACAACTCATCTGCCAGTTCGGGCCGTATCAACGAGCGGTAGGCAGCATCCTTGGGTTTCCTGTCACGCAGGTTATACGGGCGCTTTTTCGGCTCCTGTTCCTGCGTTTTGTTTTCTAAATCACTCATTCAAATTACTGGTTAGGGTTGTTTTTAATCAAAGCCTCAGCCTTCTCTTTTACTAAGACTTTACAAAAGTCTGACATTTTTCTTAATTATGCAACTTTTACAGGCTTTATTTTTCGCGGGAAACAAACGGGAAGCCCGTCAGGACGCCCACACGGGGGAATGAAAAGAAACTTTAACAATTCAGCATACACGACTATGACAAATAACTACTTGCAATGTTGCAACAGTTCCGCGACATCGGCTGCCGGCATACCCAACTCGACGGCTTTCTCGAAATCCGCACGGGCTTCCTTCTTTTTTCCACGGGAAAGATGTATCTGGCCACGCATCAAGTAAGCCTCGGGGCGCGAGGCATCCAAGCGGATGGCCTCCTCCAAGTCCATCAGGGCCATGGGAAGATTGCCCAACTCCTGCTGGATGCCGGCACGGGCCACGTAGACTACGGCATGAGCCGGGGCGGTCTGCATGGAAGTCCCTTCGCTTTTTTCGTCCACCATCCCGTCGAGGATGGCGAGCGCATCCCCCAGTTTTCCTTCCTTCTGGCAGAGCATGGCCAAACCCAGGCGGCCGTTGTAGTCAACGGGCTGGAGACGGAGCAGATGGTCATAGTCGGCACGGGCGGACTTATAGTCCTGCAACTCCGCATAAATATAGGCACGCATCCGCAGGGCCTCGGTGTTGTCCGGCTGGATGTCCAATGCCAAGGAATAGTCAATGCGGGCTTTGTCTGCCTCGCCCAGTTCCAACAGGATGGCGGCGCGGTCCAACAGGATGGGCACATTGCGGGGAGCCATGTTCAGCGCGTATGTATAGGACTCCAACGCCTCGCCAAGGCGTCCCCGGAGACGCTGCACCGTGCCGAGGTTGGCAAAAAGGAGCGCATTGCGCCCGTTGGCGGGATCCAGGCGAAGGGCCGCGCGGATGGCCTGTTCGGCCACATCAAGGCTGTCCCGCTCGATGGCGGTGGCGGCGCGTTCACACCATTGCTCGTAGGTCTGCGAAGCGACGGGCAACGCAGAGGCCAGCAAACAGCACAGGGAAAATATCCATCTCTTCATCGGGAAACATCAGTCTAAAGGATACGTATCGAAAGCGAAAAGCTCGGTGGAAAGATAACGCTCGCCGGTGTCGGGCAGCAGGGTGACAATCCATTTGCCCGCCATCTCCGGACGGAGAGCCACCGTCCGTGCCGCCCAAACCGCCGCCCCGGACGAGATGCCGCAAAGGAGTCCGTCGGCCGTGGCCACCCGGCGTGCGGCACGGATAGCCTCGTCGTCGGGCACGGGCAGCACTTCGTCCACCACGGAGGCATCATAGTTGGCGGGGATGAAGTTCGCCCCGATACCCTGGATGCGGTGAGGCCCCGCCTTCCCTCCGGCGAGGACGGGCGACGAGGCAGGCTCGGCGGCAATGATGCGCACGTCCGGATTCTGCGCCTTCAGGTAGCGGGCCACGCCGGTGAGCGTGCCGCCTGTGCCGACACCCGCCACGAACACATCTATCCTCCCGTCCGTGTCCTGCCAGATTTCAGGCCCGGTGGTCAGCTCGTGGACGCGGGGATTGGCGGGATTGTCGAACTGGCCGGGGATGAAGGAGCCGGGAATGGCCCGATGCAATTCATCGGCCTTGGCGATAGAAGCGGCCATCCCCCCGCTGCCGGGCGTGAGGACAATCTCCGCCCCCAGGGCACGGAGGAGGTTGCGCCGCTCCAGGCTCATCGTCTCGGGCATCGTCAATATCAGATGATAGCCGCGGATGGCGGCCACCATCGCAAGGCCCACGCCGGTGTTCCCGCTGGTAGGCTCGATGAGGGTCGCACCGGGACGGAGCAGGCCGCGCCGTTCGGCATCGTCAATGAGGGCGAGGGCCGTGCGGGCCTTCACGCTCCCGCTGGGATTGAACGACTCGACCTTGGCCACAAGGGGACGCGACAGGCCACAAAGGGCGCTGTATCCGCCCAACTCCACAAGAGGAGTGTGGCCGACAAGGGCGGTGAGGTTTTTCGCTATGTTCATACGGGTTCATTTTTTCATTAAGCCTGACGGATGTAGTCCACAAGCCACTGTCCGACTTCCTTTGTGCCGTACTTGGCGCCGCCCTCGACCTGGATTTCCGGCGTGCGGACACAAGCGTCCAGCGAGGCATCCACGGCACGGCGCACCAATGCGCCTTCCTCCTTCAAGTCAAAGTGCTCCAACAACATCGCCACGGACAGCACCTGTGCCAGCGGATTGGCGATGTTCTGTCCCTTAGCCTGGGGCCAAGAGCCGTGGATTGGCTCGAAGACGGGCGTGCTGTCACCCGTGGAAGCGGAGGGCAGGAGGCCCATTGAGCCGCTGATGACCGAACCTTCGTCCGTCAGGATGTCGCCGAAAGTGTTCTCCGTGACAATGACATCGAAGGAGCAGGGCTCCTGTATCATCTTCATCGCGGCATTGTCCACGAACATATAGTCAGTCACAATGTCGGGATATTGCGGCGCCATCTCCTGGGCAATCTGCCGCCAAAGGCGCGACGAGGCGAGGACATTAGCCTTGTCCACCACCGTCACGTGTTTCCTGCGACGGCGGGCATAGTCGAAGGCCACGCGCAGGATGCGCTCAATCTCCGGGCGGGTATAATAGTTGGTGTCCCAAGCCTTGTCATTGTCCTGATATTTCTCGCCAAAGTACATGCCGCCCGTCAGTTCGCGGATACACAGGAAGTCAGCCCCCTCCACGAGGTCCGCACGCAGGGGACTTTTGTGGAGCAGGCACTTGAACGTCTGCACGGGGCGGATGTTGGCGTAGAGTCCCAGCTTCTTGCGCATCGCCAGCAAGCCTTGTTCAGGGCGCACCTTGGCGGTGGGGTCGTTGTCATACTTCGGGTCGCCCACGGCGGAGAAGAGGACGGCATCGCAATTCTTGCAAGTCTCAAAGGTGGATTCGGGGAAGGGGTCGCCCACCTTGTCGATGGCATCCGCTCCGCAGATGGCATATTCATAACGGACTTTGTGTCCGAATTTCTCGCATACGGCGGTGAGCACGTCCACGCCCACGGCGGAGATTTCGGGGCCGATTCCGTCACCGGCCAATACGGCAATTTTCAGTTCCATAGTTATTCGTTTTTTAATCTTCGTTGTACTTCTTCTTTATATTTACGGTTTTTGCGCAAGCGGCGGTCGGCCACAACATAACCAGCAGTAAGCAGAAGGGCAAAGCCTCCGTTTACCAACAAGTTACCTCCTTCCGGATCGTCCGACGGGAATAAACGGTCGAGGGTAGCCTTCATGCCGAGCAACAAAATAAACACAAGGACATATTCCATCCAAGGCTTCAGCCTGATTTTCTTCATCTCATTCTGTTTTTTTAATTCCCGCAGGGTTATTTATTAAAAACAGGAACACCCGCAACGCCTTATCTTGCCACTCATGCCCATTGCATCCGTGCCAAAGCGCGGTTCCATCGGCGTTGGAACTCGGTTCCACCGACGTTGGAACTCGGTTCCACCGGCGTTGGAACTCAGTTCCATCGGCGTTGGAACCTGGTTCCACCGGTATTGGAACGGTATCACCCCGTACTATAACGGCATCACATCCATACTGTGACACGCTGTGAAACGGATTGGCAAATCACAGACATTCATTTTCACTCATCAAATTCCCCCTCAATGAGGTTGAGCATCTTCATCGTGGCCTTGATGGCAGCTTCCGTCTGGTCGGCGTCAAGCCCACGGGTACGGAATACACGGTCGTCAAACTGCCACGTGATGACGGTCTGCACAAAGGCATCGGTGCGCCCGCCGGGAGGAATGGTGACGGCATAGTTGGTCAGCATCGGGAAGCGGCGTCCCAGCGTGCCCTTGTAGATTTTGCGCAACGCGCGGACAAAGGCGTCATACTGGCCGTCGCCACTGCTGCTTTCCTCGTACGGGGTACCGTTGATTTCCACACGGAGCGTTGCCATCGGCTTCAGCCCATGGGCGAGGTTGACGATGTAGCTGACAAGGCGGACACGGTCGCCCTGCACGTCGTGCTTCAAGACGTCGCTGACGATGTACGGCAGGTCCTCCTGCGTCACCAGTTCTTTCTTGTCGCCCAACTCAATGATGCGCTCGGTGACCTTGCGCATCGAGTCCTCGTCCAGTTGCAGGCCCAGGTCCTCCAGATTCTTGCGGATATTGGCCTTGCCCGAATTTTTGCCGAGGGCATACTCGCGCTTGCGGCCAAAGCGTTCGGGCAGGAGGTCGTTGCAATAGAGGTTGCGCTTGTTGTCGCCGTCGGCATGCACGCCCGCCACCTGGGTGAAGACGTTTTCGCCGACAATGGGCTTGTTGGGGGGAATGACAACGCCGCTATACGACTCGACCACGCGGCTGACATCGTTCAAGCGGCTCTCGTCAATGCGCGTCACGGCCTGGAAATGGTCTTTCAAGATGGCTTGCACGGAGGCCAACGGAGCATTGCCTGCCCGCTCCCCCAGCCCGTTGATGGTGGTGTGCAGTCCCCGGCACCCGCTCAGGACGGCGGCCAGGACGTTGGAGACGGCCAGGTCATAATCGTTGTGTGCGTGGAAGTCGAAGTGCGCATCGGGATACCGCTTCATCATCTTGCGCATATACTCGATGACTTGCAGGGGATTGAGTATGCCCAGCGTGTCGGGCAGCATATAGCGGCGGACAGGACTGCCGCGGAGGGCGTCCATCAGCCGGAACACGTAGTCGGGAGATTCCTTCATGCCGCCGCTCCAGTCCTCCAGGTAAAGGTTCGTCTCCAGGCCCTGCGCCTCGGCATAGTCCACCACGCGGAGGATGTCGGCAATGTGCTCGTCCGGCGTCTTCTTCAACTGGTAACGGCAATGCTTCAGCGAGCCTTTGCACAGCAAGTTGATGACACGGCAACCGGTGGAGCGAATCCAGTCAACGGATTCGTGACCGTCCACGAAGCCCAGCACCTCGACACGGGACAAGAGCCCGCGGCGTTCCGCCCAGTCGCAGATGATTTTCACGGCGTTGTGCTCTCCCTCGGACACACGGGCGGAAGCCACTTCCACACGGTCCACCTTGAGGTCGTCCAGGAGCAGCCGGGCAATCATCAGTTTCTCGTGGGGAACGAAGGACACGCCGCTGGTCTGCTCGCCGTCACGCAGGGTGGTGTCCATTATTTCAATGACGGGATGACGCATAGGCTTTCTTCTCGTAAGACTCTATCTTGTCCACGTTCTCCAGCAGGAAATCAATGTCGTCCAGGCCGTTCATCAGGCAATGCTTCTTGTAGGCATTGATTTCAAAACGCTCGGAACGGCCGGTGGCCTTGTTGGTGATGGTCTGCGCGGGCAGGTTGACTTCCACCAAGGTCTGCGGGTCTGCAAAGATGCTGTCGAACAGTTCCTTCAGGAAGTCCGGGCTGACCACAACGGGCAAAACGAAGTTGTTCAACTCATTGTTCTTATGAATATCTGCAAAGAAACTGCTGACCACCACGCGGAAGCCATAGCCCGCAATGGCCCAGGCGGCGTGTTCGCGGCTGCTGCCCGAACCGAAGTTCTGGCCTGCCACAAGGATTTGCCCGCCGTACTTGGGGTCGTTCAGCACGAAGTCCGGGTTGAGTGTCCCGTCCGGACGGTAACGCCAGTCACGGAAGAGATTGTCTCCGAAGAATTTCTCGTCGCGGGTGGTCGCCTTCAGGAAGCGGGCGGGGATGATTTGGTCGGTATCCACGTTCTCCAACGGCAGGGGGACGCAGGTGGATGTCAGTATGTCGAATTTCTGTTTCATAATCCTATTCTTATTTATATATAACCTCAAAGCAATGTGCGCGGGTCTGTAATCACCCCGGTCACTGCAGCCGCGGCCGCCGTCAGCGGACTGGCCAAGAGCGTGCGTGAACCCGGTCCTTGCCGTCCCTCGAAGTTACGGTTGCTGGTGGAGACGGCATACTTGCCTGCGGGCACCTTGTCGTCATTCATGGCCAGGCAGGCCGAGCAGCCGGGCTGACGGATTTCAAAGCCTGCCGCTTCCAGCACCTTGTCCAAACCCTCCTCGCGGATTTGCCTGTCCACCGCCCACGAACCGGGCACCAGCCAGGCCACTACTCCCTCGGCTTTCTTCCGTCCCCGTGCGATGGAGGCGAAAGCACGGAAATCCTCAATGCGTCCGTTGGTGCAGGCACCCAGGAAAACGTAATCAATCTTCTTGCCCAGCAACGCTTCTCCGGGCTGGAAACCCATATAGCCCAAGGATTTCCCGAAAGACGTGCGGGCAGCTTCGCCCATGCCTTCGGTCGTAGGAATGTGCTGCGTGATGCCCATCCCCATACCCGGATTGGTGCCGTAGGTAATCATCGGCTCAATGTCCGCCGCGTCAAAGCGGACTTCCTTATCGAACACGGCGTCATCATCGCTGCGGAGGGTGCGCCAGTAGGCCACGGCCCGTTCCCAATCCTCGCCTTTCGGGGCATATTCCCTGTCCTTTATGTAGGCGAACGTCACCTCGTCCGGTGCCACCATGCCACCACGGGCACCCATCTCGATGGAAAGGTTGCAAAGGGTGAGACGGCCTTCCATTGACAACGCACGCACAGCACTGCCGGCATATTCCACAAAGTAGCCCGTCGCGCCGCTGGTGGTCATCTTCATCATCATATAAAGTGCCAGGTCTTTGGCTGTCACGCCGCGGCCCAATGTCCCGTCAATGGTGATGCGCATGGTCTTGGGGCGGGTTTGCAGGATACACTGTGAGGCAAGCACCATCTCCACCTCGCTGGTCCCGATGCCGAAAGCCACCGCACCCATCGCGCCGTGCGTCGAGGTATGCGAGTCGCCACACACGATGGTCATGCCCGGCAAAGTCAATCCCCGTTCAGGTCCTACCACATGGATAATGCCGTTGCGCGAATCCATCATGCCGAAGTGCGTCAATCCGAAATCACGGGCATTGCGGGCCAAGGCATCCACCTGCACCTTCGATACCGGGTCTTCGATAGGCTTGTCCTGGTCGTGCGTCGGGGTGTTATGGTCCGGCATACAATAAATATGGTCGGGACGAAGGCACTTGATGCCGCGTTGGCGCAAGCCCTCAAAAGCCTGCGGGCTGGTCACCTCGTGGCAATAGAGGCGGTCGATGTAGAGTTGCACGGGACCGTCCTCAACCTGCTGCACCACGTGGGCGTCCCAAATCTTGTCAAAAAGAGTATTCATAACTATTCTTTTAATCTTTAAACTTGTTGATACAATCAATGTAGGCTTCCACCGATGCGGCGATGATGTCCGTGTTCGCACCGAAGCCGTAGTAGACGTGGTTGTCGTATTCCACCTGCATGTGTACCTTGCCCATATCGTCGCTGCCTTTGCTGATGGCCTGGATGGTAAATTCCTTCAGAGTCATCTGCCGGTTGATAATCTTTTTCAATGCCTTGATGGCCGCATCCACCGGACCGTTACCCGAAGCACATTCCTCGAACTTCTCACCGGCAATGTTCAGTCCCAGGCTGGCCACGGAATGCACGCCCACACCACTGGTCACTTGCAGATAATCCAGCTTGATGCGATGGTTCTGCGTGCGGTCGGCTCCGGCCAATACCAAGATATCGTCATCGTTGATGTCTTTTTTCTTGTCGGCCAGCTTGAGGAAGTTCTCATACACCTTGTCCAGTTTCTCTTGGTCAAGATTGACGCCCAAGACTTGCAGGCGGTTCTTCAAGGCAGCACGACCGGAACGTGCCGTCAGCACAATGCTGTTGTCGTCGATGCCCACATCATGCGGGTCGATAATCTCGTAGGTCTGCACATTCTTCAACACTCCGTCCTGATGAATGCCGGAAGAATGGGCAAAGGCATTCCGTCCCACAATGGCCTTGTTGGGCTGCACGGGCATGTTCATCAGGCTGGAAACCATGCGGCTCGTAGGATAAATCTTCTGTGTATTGATGTTCGTTTCGATGCCGATGCCCTTGTGGCATTTCAGAATCATGGCCACCTCTTCCAAGGAAGTGTTACCGGCCCGCTCGCCAATGCCGTTGATGGTCACTTCCACCTGACGCGCACCGTTCAATACACCGGACATGGTATTTGCCGTGGCCATGCCCAAGTCGTTGTGACAATGCGTGGAGATAATGGCATTATGTATGCCGTCCACATGTTCCATCAGGTACTTGATTTTCTCGCCATACTCCGAAGGCAGGCAATACCCAGTCGTATCCGGGATGTTCACCACCGTGGCACCGGCCTTGATGACCGCCTCAATGACACGGGCCAAATACTCGTTGTCCGTACGTCCCGCATCCTCGGCATAAAACTCCACATCATCCACATACTTGCGGGCATATTTCACGGCGGCCACTGCCCGCTCAATAATCTCCTCGCGGTTGCTATTGAACTTGTACTTGATATGCTCGTCCGAAGTGCCGATGCCTGTATGGATGCGCTTGTGTTTGGCGTACTTCAGTGCATCCGCCGCCACGTCGATATCCTTTTGGACAGCGCGCGTCAAGGCACAAATGGTCGGCCATGTCACCGCTTTGGATATCTCAATCACCGAGTTAAAATCGCCCGGACTGGAAATCGGGAATCCTGCCTCTATCACGTCCACACCCAACAACTCCAGTTGCTTGGCCACCTGAATCTTCTCTACCGTATTCAACTGACACCCGGGCACCTGTTCTCCGTCCCGCAAGGTCGTGTCGAAAATAAATAATCTGTCACTCATTGTCGTCTGTTTCTATACCTATTAAAAGATTATCTCGCTCAGAACAAAAAAGCCTTTCACACATGGAAGTGAGAAAGGCCCTCGTATATCATCGCATCCTTACATATAGTCACGCACAACACTCACTTCCACTAACCTTTGCCAGTAGAATAATAATGCCGCACAATAGAATGTATGTAAAGCTATGAATCATCTTACTTTTTGTTATTAACGCCGCAAAGTTATGGATTATTTCTTATCTCGCCAACAAAATCATAACTTTTTTATCCAAGAAAACATCATTTTATAAGCAAACGTAAAGGAAAGGCGTTGATATGACAGACTATAACCAATTCTAAAGATATAATCGAGTAGGAGGAAAACGAAGTAGTTTTCTTCCTACTTTCGTTTTCCGACCTCTCACACCACCGTACGTGCCGTTCGGCATACGGCGGTTCCTTAGTGCTGATGCAATTTGACATATAAATCCACAAGGCAGGGGTA
>CASEYC010000020.1 GCA_949292025.1 uncultured Bacteroides sp.
CCGTTGATTGTAACCCGTCCCATGATGGGGACAATTCCATTCTTTTCCTTGCTTCCGTTTACATAGAAGACGGTCTTGAAAGTGCTCCTCATAATCCTACTTTTTTGTTTGGTGCAAAATTAGTTTACGGGAGTTGTAAAGACAGAATGTAAACCTACGCAGAACGCAGAAATAGAGACCGTTAGTGTTAAATGTGCATCCGGTGTCGGGTAATGGTTTGGAAGTGCATCTATTGCTGCAATCCGCCTAAATCCGTTTTTACGCCCTTGTGCCATTCTGTGCCACCCGAAGCCAAACTCTCTGACCGTCAGTGGGAATACTCAAATTCGCTTTATTCTGCGTTTTATCCTATTATTTTATTGTAAAAAAGAGGGCGCGCCATCTCGGGCACACCCTCTCCTTTATATACATTGATACAATTGCGAACAATCAATAGAACCAACGAACGTAGCAGAAGTCCTGGCGGTGAGGCAGGTCGGGGTTCTTGGGGAACATGCGGTAAGCAATCTTGAAGCTGCCGGCGTTCTCCAGTTTGTGCTTCACCTGGAAGGTGTAGAGCGAACCCTCCTTCTTCACCACGCTGAACGGCTCGACGGAGTAGATGTGCTGCTTGCCGTCCTCGCCGACGTGGGTCGTCACCAGTTCAAGGCCGATGGCATCGTCCAATCCCTTCTCGTCGATGACGTAGGTGATGGTGTATTCCTTGCCGCTCTCGATGGAGCCTTTCAGCAGGTCCACGGTCTTCTCGCTGGAGACCACCTCGATGCTGTCCCACTTCTCGACCACCTGTTCCTTCCAGGCGGCGATTTCCTTGGCCTTGGCATAGCCGTTGGCGGCCAACGCCTTGAAGCGGTCTGCCTCCTTGTTGTAGAACTTGGAGTAGTAGTCGTCCAACTGGCGCTTCATCGTGTAGTGCGGGGCAATCTGCGCAATGGAGTTCTTGATAGTACGAATCCAACCCTCGGAGTAGCCCTTCTGGTTGCGGGCGTAGTAGAGCGGCAGGATTTCCTGCTCCAGGATGCTGTAGATGGTGGCGGCGTCCAGTTGATCCTGATATTCCTGGTTCTGGTACGTGCGCTTCTCGGTCAGTGCCCAGCCGGCGCCTTCGCGATAGCCTTCCAGCCACCAGCCGTCCAATACGGAGAAGTTCACGACGCCATTCATCAGGGCCTTCTCGCCGGACGTGCCGGATGCCTCGAGGGGACGGGTCGGGGTGTTCAGCCAGATGTCCACGCCGGAGATGAGGCGGCGGGCCAGCTTCATGTCATAGTTCTCCAGGAAGATAATCTTGCCCAAGAACTCGGGACGGCGGGAGATTTCGATGATTTTCTTGATCAATCCCTGGCCGGCGCCATCGTGCGGGTGGGCCTTGCCGGTGTAGATGAACTGCACGGGATAGTTGGGGTTGTTCACGATCTTGGCCAGACGGTCCAGGTCGGTGAAGAGCAGGTGGGCGCGCTTGTAGGTGGCGAAACGGCGGCCGAAGCCAATCAGGAGGGCGTTCGGGTTAATCTTGTCCAGCAGGGACACGATGCGCGAGGGGTCGCCCTGGTTCTTCAGCCATGTCTCGCGGTAGGACTTGCGCACGTAGTCGATGAGCTTGTTCTTCAGCTGCATACGGGTCTTCCAGATTTCCTCGTCGGCCACGTCGTAGATGGCTTTCCAATAGTCCGGGTTGGACTGGTCGAACCAGTAGTTCTCGTCAAAGTGTGCGCCGTAGAGCTGCTTCCACTCCGTGGCACTCCACGTGGGGAAGTGTACGCCGTTGGTCACGTAGCCCACGTGCATCTCTTCGGGGAAGTAGCCCTTCCAAATGGGGGCGAACATCTCCTGCGATACCTTGCCGTGGAGCCAGCTTACGCCGTTGACTTCCTGGGAGGTGTTGCAAGCGAAGATGGACATGCAGAAACGCTCGCCCTTGTCGCCCGGGTTGTTGCGGCCCAGGTCCATGAGGTCGTCCCAGCTGATGCCCATGCGTTGGGGATAACCGCCCATGTACTTGCCGAAGAGGCCTTCGTCGAAGTAGTCGTGGCCGGCAGGCACCGGCGTGTGGACGGTGTAGAGCGAGGAGGCGCGAACCAGCTCGATGGCCTGGCTGTAGGTCAAGCCCTCGGCCACGTAGTCGCAGATGCGCTGCACGTTGATGAGAGCGGCGTGGCCCTCGTTGCAGTGGTAAATGTCTTTCTTGATGCCCAGCTTCTTCAGCGTCAGGATACCGCCGATGCCCAACAGGATTTCCTGCTTCAGGCGGTTCTCCCAGTCGCCGCCATAGAGTTGGTGCGTGATGCGGCGGTCGAACTCGCTGTTCATGTCATTGTCCGTGTCCAGCAGGTAGAGGGACACGCGGCCCACGTTGACACGCCATACATAAGCGTGAACGTAGTAATCCAGGTAGGGAACGTCCACGATGACCTGCTGGCCGTTCTCGTCCAGCACGCGGTCGATGGGCAACTGGCCGAAGTTCTGCGACTCGTAGTTGGCAATCTGCTGGCCGTCCATGGACAGGGTCTGCGTGAAGTAACCGTAACGGTAGAGGAAACCGACGCCGCACATATCCACGTTGCTGTCCGAAGCCTCCTTCAGGTAGTCGCCGGCCAATACGCCGAGACCGCCGGAATATATCTTGAGCACGTGCGTCAGGCCATACTCCATGCTGAAGTAGGCCACGGAAGGACGCTTCTTGTCAGGCTCCACGTCCATATAGTTGCGGAACTTGGAATAGACGGCATCCAAGCGGCGCAGGATTACTTTATCATTGGCCAAAGCCTCGAGCTTTGCATAACTCATACGCTCCAACAGGAGAACCGGGTTTTGGCCCACTTCTTTCCACAGGGCAGGGTCAAGGTCTCTAAACAATTCGGTAGCCTCGTAATTCCATGCCCACCAAATGTTGCGAGCCAGTTCAGACAGTTTCTCCAATTCAGCGGGGATGTGGGACCTTACGCTCACATCTTTCCAATTGGGAGTGTTTACATTACTAACTTTAATCTTCATTGTATGATAACTTGAGTGATAAATAGAAATCGTTAACCTAAGAGACGCTTCATGGCATTGCGCAGGGCGATGTCATACGCCTCATAATAATATTGTATAAAATGCTTCCACAGGGCTTGCTCGGCCACCTGCCCGGCACGCTTGCGGATGGCCTTCACCTCGCTGTCGCTCTTCGTGGAGAACAGCGAGATGGTGTCCTTCACGCCGTCCGCCACTTCCGAATAGTTGTAGTCCGAGCGGTGCAACACCTGCACGCCGTCCTCGATGCCATGCTGGTTGCGCAGGCTGTTCACCCAAAGGCCGAAGCCCGCCAAGTCGGTGGTGATGGTGGGCACGTGGAAGGCCACGCTCTCCAGCGGGGTATAGCCCCACGGCTCATAATAAGAGGGATATACGCTGAGGTCAAGGCCGGGCACCATATCGTAATAGGTCTTGTTGACGATGCCGTCCCGTCCGTCCAGGTAGCAGGGGACGAAGATGACCGTCACCTTGTCCTCGGGGCGGTTGTTCAAGTCGAGGTATTTCAGCATGTCCAGCACTTGGTCGTGCGTCATGTCGTGCAACCAATGGGTGATGAGCGGGCAAGGCAGGGGAGTCGTGAACTTCTCCTTGCTCTTCAAGCGTTGCTGCAGATCCTCGCGGGGGTCGCCCACCCAGCCGGGGACGTTGACAAAGGCCACCACCTCCTTCTTCAGGTTCTTGTCGCGGTTCAGGCGGTTCAGAGCCTCCAGGAAAACGTCGATGCCCTTGTTCTTGAACTCGTAGCGTCCGCTCGTGGCAATCAGCAGGACATCGTCCCCGAAATCTTTGCCCGTCAGGCAATTGGCCACACGAAGTTTCAAGGCACGGGCACGTTTCCGCTTGCCAGCGTAGGCGGCGGCTTTCGGCACGAAGTCATCCTCGAAACCGTTCATCAGGATGGCGTCGGCGGGCTTGTCCAGCAGTTCCTTGCATTCGTTGTTCGTGATTTCGCTCACGGTGGTGAAGCAATCCACGTAGTGTGCCGTCTGCTTCTCAATGGAGTGCTTGGACTGCATATTCAGCTCCTGCGCCATCTGGTCGCCGTTGTAGGCGAAGAGGTAGTCATACAGCGGCTTGTTGTTGCCGGCGATGGAGCGTCCGATGGACGTGGCGTGCGTGGTGAACACGGTGGCAATCTCCGGCACGTTGGTCTGCAGGTAGAGGGCTGCCATGCCCGTCATCCATTCGTGCGCCTGGAAGACCACCTTGTCCGTTTCCGTCAGGTTGAAGCGGTAGAAGCTCTCCACCACCCTACCCGTGGCATAGGCGAACATCGACGCCTCGTCATAGTCGCCGTAGGCGTGCAAGGAATCCACCTGATAGCGGTTCCACATATCCGTATAAATCTGGTTCTTAAAGGGGTAAAAAGGCCGGAAATCGACCAGGATGACTATCGGCTCGCCGGGAATGTTCCAGCGTCCGACGCGGACGGAGAGGCCGTCCTTCTCGTTGGCATACTTGCGCCACGTGGCACAGAGGTTGTCCGACTCCACAAACAGAGGATTCTCCTTCCCTTGCCAAAAGTCAGGTCCAATATAAAACAGTTTGTCACCAAACTTGGCCTTCAGTGTGTTGGCCTGTGTAGACAGGACGGTGTAGATGCCGCCCACTTTGTTGCATACCTCCCAACTGGCTGCAAAAACGTAATCGGGGGTTTGAAATCCTTCTATCATATATGTCGTAAAAACTCTTTTTGAAATTGTGGGCGCAAAGTTACGCATTATTCTTTGAAAAATAGTCTTTTAATGCAAAAATCTGATTTTCGGAAAGCAAGAAAACTCCTCACCCCCTCCACAAACACCCTTGGACGGGGTATGTCCCTCACCCGATTCCTTAAAGTCCTTGTTTAGCCCGCCAAAGTGCCTCTTTAGGAGGCTCAAAGTCCCTGTTTAGCCACGGAGTTTTCCGATTCTGCAAAAAAGAGGTTGCGAGTGGACGATTCCTTCAAGAAGATTATCGTCACCGGAGAAGAAAGCCCCGTGACGCCAGATAGAACCACCAGCCGCCTGCCACCCGGTGAAGAAAAGTCAACAACGGCAGGGCCGCATCCAAGTACCAGCATCCCATGAGTAATGCCGTCCCGTCGCCCGGAGACTTTTCCCGCACGTGAAAAGACTCGCTGACAAACCACATATAGTCTATCTATTTCAGCATAGCATTATTCATCCAACGCCCATTCCCACAACGGAACCACACGAACACCGTTTTCTTCCAGTTTCTGATTGTAGGTAATGATGACTTTCGACGCAAGAGAGGCCTTTATGGCGGAGAATCCCGAGAACTCGCGCCCGCGGTTACTGTCGGTCAGTTCGTAACACGCCTGAAAGGCATGCAACGCTCCATTCCGTGAAGCGATGAAGTCACACTCCCCCTTCGAATTGTCGAAAGAAATAGGAGCGTAGCCTTTATTCCGCAGTTCATTGAATACCAGATTCTCAAAAAAGTTGCCCGTATCGGGGCTGTAACGGAATGTGTTGGCATACATGATTCCATTATCCACGCAATAACATTTGTGTTCCGAGCGTTTGCTTTCCTTTTGGGAGAACGAGAAATTGCGCACATCGGCGCAAATATAGCTCTCACACAGATATTGGAGATAGGCG
>CASEYC010000021.1 GCA_949292025.1 uncultured Bacteroides sp.
AACGAAGCCCGGCATCACGGCGTGAATATGGAACGGCTGATTATACCGGAGGACGGGGAAACAGTGTTTCTGCAATGAGAATAAACAGGTAAAGATACAATATCTGCCGCTTTAATATGACAGATGTAATTGTCTATTTTCAAGATATGGCTTACTATAATTACTATAATTTCAAATAAGCCCGGTCATAATTTGCATACTTCAAACTTTTGACCGACCTTTGCGCCGACATTACGAAAGGAAGCGTTTTGTAATCCTCATCGGAGGGCAACACAGAGTGCCGGATAAGATGACTGGGTAAAACCAATCACCTTATCCGGCATTTTTTGTTTGCGGAATAGAATGACAATAATAACCATAAAAACGAGAAACAATGAAAAGAGATGCAATTGATTTAGGAACAGTGGACGTGTTTACGCTGTTCAGAAAGTATTTCATTCCTACGTTGTTCGGTATGTTGAGCATGTCGGCGGTAACGGCCTTTAACGGCATATTGGCGGGACACGGAATAGGAAGTGACGGTATTGCCGCTATCAACATCTGCGTACCCTTGCTCATGCTGTTTACAGGGGTGGGGCTGATGATAGGGGCAGGCGTATCCGTGGTAGCTTCCATCCAACTGTCGCGCGGAAAGTTAAAGGCGGCACGCCTTAATGTGACGCAGTCCGTCCTGTTTGTGACCCTTGTTGCCATTATCCCCTCCCTATTGATGATGGCCTATCCATCCGCTACCGCCCGCCTGTTGGGAGCTTCCGAACACCTTACGCCTATGGTCCGGGAATATCTGTTGTGGTTCGTCCCCTCGCTGATGTTCCAGATGTGGTGCTCCGTGTGCCTGTTCATCATCCGCTTAGACGGTGCTCCGAGGCTTGCGATGATGTGCAATGTGATAGCTGCCCTCATCACCGTCATACTGGGATGGCTGTTCATCTTTCCTTTGGGCTGGGGATTGGCAGGTGCTGCCTTGGCTGACAGCATCGGCCTGTTTGCGGGCGGTGCCATAGGGATTGTCTACCTGTTCCGTTTTGCGGACAAGCTGCGTTTCTATCCGGTGAAGTGGAGTGTCAAGAGCTTGCGCCTCTCCGTCCGCAATTTGGGATATCAGTGCCGTATAGGCTCTTCCGCGCTTTTGACAGAAGCTACATTGGCAACACTGATGTTTGTAGGCAACCATGTGTTCATGACACATTTGGGCGATGATGGTGTGGGAGCATTCGGTATTGCCTGTTATTACATGCCGTTCGTATTCATGGTGGGCAATGCCATCGCCCAATCGGCGCAACCTATCATCAGTTATAACTTCGGTCTGGGATATAAGGACCGGGTCATGGCAACGGAACGCATTGCGCTGTTGACATCCATCGCATGCGGCAGTATCATTATGGCAGCATTTACGTTGTTCCCGCAGATATTGGTGGGGGTGTTTATCAGTCCCGACAATGTGGCGGCCCGCATCGCTACCCATGGCTTTCCCTATTTCTCGATGGCGTTCGTATTCTTTATTCTCAATCTGACCGTCATAGGATATTACCAAAGCGTGGAGCGGGTGAAGCCTGCCACGGCATTGGCACTGTTGCGTGGCTTCATCTTCCTGATACCTTCTTTCCTTTTATTGCCGAAGGTGATGGGTACGAATGGCATTTGGCTGGCATTGTGCCTGTCAGAGGTTTTGACTACGATAAGTATTATTATGGGATTTGCGATTCGGGTAACAAGAAGTAAATTAGCCGGGCATGTAAATGCGGCAGGAAGCAAATGATTATTTATTAGTTCTCCTCTTTCATTAAGGTGCTGCCGCTTGGCACAACGTATGCCGTGTAGACGGGCATCGAAGCGGTAGGTACGGTGCTGATAGGCATCCTTTTCTTCAAGGAGCCCGTCAGCTTCGCCCGCCTGTTCTTCATCTTGACGCTGATTCTCTCGATTGTCGGGCTGAAGATGGTGTCGGGGTAATCTTTTCCAATAAATATCTTTAACGGATTATAGTTCCTATTCTATTTCCCGGTTCATCTCCGCAAGAAACGCGCTGATGGTCTGCCCCGTCATCTGCTTGAAGAAGCGCATCAGGTGGTTCGGTTCGGAGAAGTGCAGGCGGAAAGCGATTTCCTTGACGGAGAGATTGGAGAAAAGCAGGTCGTTCTTCACCTCTTGCAGGAGGCGTTGCTTCAGCAGATGCACTGCCGAGAGGCCGAACTCGTGCATCACCGCCTTGTTGAGCGACACGCGGCTGATACCCATCATTTCGGCATAGTCCGCCACACGCGCCTTGTCGCAGATGTTCTTTTCCAAGAGTTGCTTGTACTGGTAGGCATAGTTGTTCAGCGGCAGGGCAAACGGCAAGTGGAAGCGGCTGGCATAAATGCGGTTAAGCAGCAGGAGGAACTGATAGAGGTAGGCGACAATCAGGTGGTAGCTGTCGGCAATCGGATTGCGCAGTTCCTTCTTCATCTTCCGCAGCAGGTCGAGCAACGGAGCGGCTTCTTCCTCGGGCATATCGAACCAAGTGGGATAATCGTGCTGGTAGCAGTACAAGAGGCGGTACATGAAATACTTGTCCGAGAGGAAATTGTTCACAAACTCCTCCTGAAAGACAAGGAACGTATAGTCCAGTTTGTCCAACTCCACGTGCCATTCCTGCAACTGGAAAGGCGAAATGACGAGCCACATA
>CASEYC010000022.1 GCA_949292025.1 uncultured Bacteroides sp.
ATGTCATTGCCGCAACGTTCTATGAGCATTATGATGAAATCCTGAACTTCTATAACAACAGAGCATCAAACGCGGCTGCCGAGTCATTCAATGCCAAAATCAAACTATTCAGGGCTAACCTGCATGGAGTCGTGGACAAAAGGTTTTTCCTGTTCAGAATCGCTAAGCTGTATGGCTATCCCCACTGAATTTCTACTGCCCCGTTTTATTTTACCGCTGGCTCGAGCGCGGCCACATCAGACGGACGGACGGACAAAACAATTATGTCAAACTTTAAATCAGTCTCTTTTCTTTATGGAAATAACGTTGAAGCGCGACAAAAAGCGCAAACACTACACCTTGGGCACCCTCTCGATAGAGGGGGAGCCCTTCTGTTCCACCCTCGAACCGACGTGGCGCGACATCGGTCCCGGCGGGAAGGGGCGCAAAGTCCTCGGCAAGACCGCCATACCTGAAGGGCGGTATCCGCTGTACGTCACCCGCTCGCCGAAATTCGGGCAATGGCTCCCCCTCCTGCTGCACGTCCCGCAGTTCAAGGGCGTCCGCATCCATGCGGGCAACACGGCAGAGGACACCGAAGGGTGCATCCTCGTGGGCTATGCCTCGGACAAGTATCCGGGGCGGCTCCTCGACTCGCGCCTGTGGCTCCACCGCTTGCTGAGACGGCTGGGCGAACGGCCGGAGGGGGAGATGGTGTGGATAACCGTCAAATGACGGTCACACCTCCCGTATCAGCTCCATGCCCCGCTTGATGGCCTCCTCGTTCATGGGGATGAGGTGGTGGTGGCGTTCGGGCAAGGTCTTCTTCAAGCCGCGGATGACGTTCTCCAGCGTCACCATCGGCTTGATTTTCAGCAATCCGCCCAATACAATCATGTTGAACGCCTTGCTGTTGTTCATCTCGTTTGCCGCATCCATCGCGTCGATGCGGTAAACGTGTATGTCCTTGCGGGTGGGCGGGTTGATGATGCCGTAGCCGTCGTAGATGAGGATGCCGCCGGGCTTCACCTTGCTCTCGAACTTCTCCAGCGAGGGTTGGTTGAGGATGATGGCGGCGTCATACTTGCTCAAGATGGGCGAGGATATCTTGTCGTCGCTGATGATGACGGTCACGTTGGCCGTGCCGCCGCGTTGTTCGGGGCCGTAGGCGGGCATCCAGCTCACTTCCTTGCCTTCCATCAGGCCGGAGTAAGCCAGGATTTTGCCCATGGACAAGACGCCTTGTCCGCCGAAGCCTGCTATGATGATTTCTTCTTTCATTGCTGTTGTGATTCATTAATTATTTGTCTTTCAAATCTCCCAACGGATAGAACGGGAACATGTTCTCTTCCATCCACTTGTTGGCCTTCTCGGGCGACATCTTCCAACCGGAGTTGCAGGTGGAGACGATTTCCACCAAGTTGCTGCCCTTGCCTGCCATCGAGTTCTCGAACGCCTTGCGGATGGCCTTCTTGGCCTTGCGGATGGCGGGGACGGACTGCACGCTTTGGCGCGTCACGTAGGCCGTGCCTTCCAGTTGGGCGGCGATGTCGGCAATCTTCAGGGGATAGCCATGCAGATGCACGTCGCGACCGTAGGGGCAGGTGGAGGTCTTCTGTCCGACCAAAGTCGTGGGAGCCATCTGCCCGCCTGTCATGCCATAGATGGCGTTGTTGATGAAGATGATGGTGATGTTCTCTCCACGGTTCAGGGCGTGGATGGTCTCCGCCGTGCCGATGCAAGCCAAGTCGCCGTCGCCTTGGTAGGTGAAGACCAACCGGCTGGGCCAAAGGCGCTTGATGGCGGTGGCCAAGGCTGGCGCGCGGCCGTGTGCGGCTTCCTGCCAGTCGATGTCCAAGTAATTGTAGATGAACACGGCACAGCCCACGGGCGATATGCCGACGGCCTTGTCCTCCATGCCCATCTCCTCGATGACCTCGGCGATGAGCTTGTGTACGACGCCATGGCTGCATCCCGGGCAGTAGTGCATGGGATTGTCGTTCATCAGCGTCGGTTTCTTGTAAACCAGATTTTCAGGCTTGATGATATCTTCTTTTGTCATAATCGCTGTTCTTGTCTTTGTTGGGTTTGGTAATCTTGGTGAAACGTATGAAGCTCTCCGCCATCTTGATGATTATCGCCGCTCCGCACGTGTAGAGGAAGAAGCGTTGGTCTTGCGCCATCGTGAAGTAGAAGATGACGGCCAGCAAGGCCAGCAGCATGAAGAAGAGGTTCAGTATGTTTCGTATCTTGTCAATGTCCATAGTCCAATGCTTTACGTGTCAAATCATTGCCTTCAGCGCCTCGACAATCTCGTCCGGGTCGGGCACGATGCCGCCCAAGCGTCCGAAGTGCTCCACCTTGACCTTGCCGCCGACGGACAGACGGACATCTTCAACCATCTGCCCGGCATTCAGCTCGGTCACGAGCATGCCTTTCACCTGATTGGCCATCTCGGCAATGGCTTGCGTGGGGAAGGGCCAGAGGGTGATGGGGCGCAGGATGCCCACCTTGATGCCCTCCTCGCGGGCCAGTTCCATGGCCTTCTGTCCGATGCGTGCCATGGAGCCGAAAGCCACGATGAGGTAGTCGGCGTCGTCGCACTGGATTTTTTCGAAGCGGACTTCGTTCTCTTCTATCTTCTTGTACTTGGCCTGGAAGCGCAGGTTGTTCACTTCCATCGCTTCGGGCTTGAGTTCGAGCGAGGTGATGATGTTGGGCTTGCGGTCTTTGGTGCGTCCCGTGGTGGCCCAAGGGCATTGCGCGATGACTTCCTCGTCCGTGCGGCGGGGCTTCTGCGGGGGCAGTACGACCTTCTCCATCATCTGCCCGATGACGCCGTCCGCCAAGATGACAGCCGGGTTACGGTACTTGAAGGCGAGTTCAAAGGCGAGGCCCACGAAGTCGGCCATCTCCTGCACCGAAGCAGGAGCGAGGGTAATCAGGCGATAGTCGCCGTGCCCGCCTCCCTTGGTGGTTTGGAAATAGTCGGCTTGGCTGGGCTGGATGGTGCCCAATCCGGGGCCGCCGCGCATCACGTTGACAATGAGGCAAGGCAACTCGGCGCCTGCCAGGTAGGACACGCCTTCTTGCATCAGGCTGACGCCGGGGCTGCTGGACGAGGTCATCACCATCTTTCCGGCGCCTGCGCCGCCATATACCATATTAATGGAAGCCACCTCGCTCTCGGCTTGCACCACGACCATGCCCGTCGTTTCCCAAGGCTTCAGCTCGGCAAGGGTTTCCAATACCTCCGATTGGGGAGTGATGGGATAGCCGAAGTAACCGTCCGCCCCGCAACGGATGGCGGCACGGGCGATGGCTTCGTTCCCTTTCATCAATACTACTTCTTCTGCCATATCTTTATCCTTATATTATTCCACTCTTACTTTGTACACCGATATGCAACCGTCCGGACACACCGTGGCACACGATGCGCAGCCGTTGCACGTATCTTCCAATATCTGCTGGGCATAGTTGTAGCCCTTCAAGTTCACCTCCTTGGCGAGTGCTATCACGTGTAGCGGGCACGCCACGGCGCAGAGGTTGCATCCCTTGCAACGCTCGGTGTCCACCACGATTGCTCCTTTTATCTTAGCCATAATTACGTTATATTTTAGTTAATGATTATACATATCCTTGTTGTAGAACTCCAGAATGTCCAGCAGGGCGCGGCGGGCGTGCACGGCAGGGCTTTCGGGATTGAGGTCGGCGGCACGCTGGTAGTCGTTCAGCGCCTGCTGCCAGTTGCTCTGCTTGCGGTAGGCGTTGCCGCGCAGGTAATAGGCCTCGTCCTTCCCCGCGAAGTCGTCCTGCAAGAGGGCGTCCAGCTCGCGGATGGCCTCGTCCACCTGGTTCTTCCACAGATGTTCTTTTATCAGCTCCAGTTGCTCCATACGGCTTTCTCTTGGTTAATCAGCCACAAAGATAGGCTTTCTTCGAGACATTCCGTCCTTTTCGGTGTGAAAAATGACAAAGGCATCATATACCTTGGTAGAGTTTTAGCCCGAAACGGGGCGCCACGGCCAGCAGATGGTCGAAGATGTCGGACTGTATGCGCTCATATTCCTTCCACGCCTTGACCCGCGAGAAGAAGTACACGCGGATGGGCAACCCGTGCTCCGTGGGCTCCTTCTGCGCGATGATGAGGTCCAGTTCCTGGTTGACCACGGGCAGGCTCGTCAGGTAACGCTCGATGTAGGTGCGGTAGAGTTGCGAGTTGGTGGGCTGCGTCTCGGGGGCATAATCTGCCAGGAGGGGGAACTCCCGCTTGAGACGCTCCACCTCGTCGGCAGGGCTGAAGCGCACGGTGTCCAGGTCGAGCCAGATGCGCTTGTCCACGCGGCGGCCACCGCTCTCCTGCATCCCGCGCCAGTTCTGGAAGGTGCTGTTCACCATCGTGTACGGGGGGATGGTGGTGATGGTGTTGTCCCAGTTCTGTATCTTCACCGTGTTGAGGGTGATTTCCTGCACGATGCCGTCCGCCGAGCCGTTGGGCAGGGTGACCCAGTCGCCGATGCGGAGCATGTCGTTGGCCGAGAGCTGGACACCCGCCACGAAGCCCAGGATGCTGTCCTTGAAGACCAGCATCAGCACCGCAGCCGAGGCGCCGAGTCCCGTGAACAGGTAGACGGGCGACTTGTCTATCAGCACGGACACCACCAGGATGCCGCCCACGAAGAACAACGCCACCTGCAGCACCTGCACGAAACCCCGGATGGGATGGTTCTTGCGCACCTCCTTGGAGTTGTACACGTCCAGCATCACCAGCAACAAGGCGTTGAGCGTCAGCAGGACGGCCACGATGATGTATATCATGCACACCCGCTGCGAAAAGTCCAGCATCTCGTTGCCCTTGACGAAGGCCAGGGGCAGGAAGAGGTATATCAGGATGCCGGGCACCACGTGCAGCAGGTGATGCACCGCCTTGCGCTCCATCAGCAGCGTGGTCCACTGGCGGGGGAAGCGGCGCGTGTACCGCCTGATGCCTCCCGCCACCACGGCCTGGAAGAAGTAGTTCAGCGCGACGGCCAGCAGGATGATGAGCGCGGCCACCACCATTTCGTCTATCATGTCGGCATAGCGGGGAGGAAGTCCCCACGACGTGAGCAGGTCGTTCATCCACCCGCCCAAGGTTCTTACATTATTCATATTGTCCATAGTCAGTAAATGATAATTTAGTTGACGAGTTGACAAGTTAACAAGACTACGAGGACAGGGCTTATCACTTGTAAATCTGTTTACTAACAGGCCTCGTTGCCTCGTTAACTCGTCCCCTTGTCAACTTATAAATTCCTATTTGTCAGAAACAAGAGTAGACCAGCATCCCCGCCACCGTCAGTCCACACACGGCTGCGGGCACCCACATCTGCCGGACGTGGCGCGGACGCTTGTAGCGCGCCACCCAGCGGAAAAGGGCGTAGCACAGTGCCGCTGCCAGCAGCCCCAGGGCCGCACCGGTCAGCAGGTCGCCCGGATAGTGCACCCCAAGGTAGGCCCGCGAGTAGCACGTCAGCAACGCCCAGCCCATCAGGAGCCACGTCAGCCCCTTCTGCCGGAAGACGAACATCAGGTAGAAGGCCAGCCCGAAGGTGTTGGCGGCGTGGCACGAGGGGAAGCCGTAGCGTCCGCCCCGGTAGCCGTTGACCAGATGGACCATGTCCGCTATGGGGCCGGCCGGGTTGGATGGGCGGGGACGCTCCACCCAGGGGCGGATGAGGGATGCGCCCACCTGGTCGGCAAACGTGATGGTCAGCGCCACGCCCACCAGGCAGAGCAGGGCCGTGCGCCACGGCAGGTTGCGGAAGAGCAGGTAGGCCAGTGACGCATAGAGCGGCACCCACACCACCTTGCCGCTATAGGCATACATGAACCTGTCCGCGCAGGGGCTGTGCCACCCGTTGATGGCCAGCAGCAGCGCGGTGTCCCATTCCTGCAGGAGCCGGAGGCTCTGCCCGCCACACACCCAGGGGAGGAAGGCCACGAACGCCAGCAGGAGCGTCACGGTGAACGCTGCCCAGGGCCGGTGCGGGGGCGTGAACCGCTCCATGCCACGCAGGACGAGGGCATAATACAGGGCATAGACCAGCGCGGCGCACACGAGTATCATCAGCACGCCCAGCACAATCAAGCCCCCCGACGCCTCGGCCAGGGCATCGTCCGACAGGGACAGGACGGCGGACAGCGCCGGTTTGCCCGGCAGCAGGCTGACGTATTCGCAGAACCAGAGACCGAGGACAAAGGCAAAGCCCGTGAGCAGCGCCACCAGCCCGAACCAGACGTGCATCGTCCACGTCAGCCACGTCCCCCGGCGGAGGGCCGAAACCGCCAGCAGCACGCCCGGCAGCAGGCTGAGGTAGCCGCCCACGGCCAGGTCCGCCGGCAGGCCCTCCCACAGCGTGTGTGCCCAGCCCTCGGGCAGCCCTTCGGCGTAGAGGGCGGCAGAAAACGCCATGAGCAAGGGCCGTTGCACCACGAAGAGCAACAGCGACAACACGTATATCTTGGCAAACGCCAGCAGTCTTTCTTTCATCTTGTTTTCAGTTTGTTGTGATAATCTGCCGCAAAAGTACTCTTTTTCGTCCAAACCGCAAGCCGACGGGGCGCGGAGTTGGCGAATCTTCTTAAAAAAGAATAAAAGGCACGCCTGCGGAGGTGTCCGGGGCAGGTCGGCGGCTTGTTTCGCTTGGGATAGTCAGTAGTTTGTGTTAACTTTGGGAGTTGTAGGAGCATCAATGGCATTGATGCCTATCATCAATGGCATTGATGACCCCCATCAATGGCATTGATGACTACCATCATTGGCATTGATGATAGGCCGGGATAGAGACATGCCCGGCATAAGTGTTACTATCAACCTAATTAAGTCCTAAAGGAGGAGGACGCAAGATGGCATTTTACAAGAAAGTGAAGTTGAACGGGAAGTGGTATGTGCGGGCGGTCACGATGGGCGAGCCGTTTACCATAGATGATGTGGCCGACCACCTGTCGCAGATGTCTACCGTGAGCCGCGCGGACACCTACGCCGTGTTGGTGCAGCTGGGCGAGACGTTGGGGGAGCTGATGTCGTACGGGAGGTCGGTGAAATTAAAAGGCGTGGGCACCTTTTACCTCAGTTGCAGGACTCGAGGCAAAGGCACCAACACGCCCGAAGAGATTACGAAAGACATGATTGACGAGGTGAAAGTGTGTTTCATCCCCGAATACAGCCGCAATCAGCACAATAAAGTCCACAGCCGCACCCTGATAGACAAGTACCTGGAGTGGGTGGACGTGGATGCCCCGGCCGAGGAGTGACGTCAATGCTGGCGCACGAGGCGCAGGCGGTGGTCGATGCACGGGGGCAGTTCCTCCTCGTAGTGCGTCACCATCACCAGCGTCTTGTCCAGCCGGTGGCAGAAGGCGTCGATGATGCGCCGCACGAGGGCGCGGTTCGCGGTGTCCAGCCCGTGTAGCGGCTCGTCCAGGATGAGCAGCTCGGGGTCCTTGACGAAGGCGCGTGCCAGCAGGCAGAGGCGTTGCTCGCCGCTGCTGAGGGTGAGGAAGGGGCGCGCCTCCAGGTGGCCGATGCCGAAGGTCTCCATCCACCAGCGGCAGGTGTCCAGCTCCTCCGGACGCGGGCGGCGGTAGAGGCCGATGCTGTCGTGCAGGCCGCTGGCCACGATGTCCAGTGCGGGCAGGTTCTTCAGATAGGCGCGGTGCATTTCGGGGCTGACGTAGCCGATGTGGCGTTTAATGTCCCAGATGCTCTCGCCCGTGCCGCGGCGGCGGCCGAAGAGCCGGATGTCGCAGGCGTAGGCTTGGGGATTGTCCGCGCACACCAGGCTGAGCAGGGTGGACTTTCCGGCGCCGTTCTCTCCCGACAAGGCCCAGCGTTCGCCGCGGCACACGGTCCAATCCAGGTCGCGCAGGATGGTGCGGTCGTCGTAGCGTATGCTGACGTGATTGAGGCTGATCACCTCGTCAGCCGTGTAGTCCTCGTGGGTGTAGGGCAGGGAGAAGATGCGCTTCTCCAGGTCGTTGCCGGTGGCGGGGGGCAGGCCGGGCAGGGTGGCGAGGTAGTCCCTGCGGGTCATCTTGGGCAGGACGGTTTTGTTCTCCACGGGGATGACGTGGGTGATGAACGGGGGAATGTCTTCCGGGCGCGACACCACGAGGACGATTCGCACCGCTCCCAGGCGGGACAGATTGTCCAGGAGTTCGAAGAGCGCGTCCCGTGCGTCGACGTCCAGCCCGATGAAGGGATTGTCCAGGATGAGGACGAAGGGGCCTGTCAGCAGGGCTTTGGCTATCTGGAATTTGCGCAGCTCGCCGCTGGAGAGCAGGATGACGCGCTTGTCCAGCAGGGGGCGCAGGCTGAAGATGTCGAAGAGGCTGTCCGCCAGCTCCGGATGTGCCGGGGTGCCCAGCAGGTCGCGCACCAGGGGGATTTCGTCCTGGTCGTGGACATTCCACCGCTGCTGGTAGTAGTAGTTGGCGTCGGTGCTGCCATAGGTGTCGCGGAAGGCGATATACTTCACATTATTATATATAGTCTGGTCGGCGGAATAGCCGAAGTAATAGTCGGCACGCCCGGCGGACAGGGGATACTTGCCGGTCATCAAGTCCACCAGCAGGCTCTTTCCGGCTCCGTTGGGTCCTGCGATGGCAATCTGCTCGTCGAGTCTCAGCTCCAGGCTGGCAGGGGCGGCGAGGCGCACTTGCGGGTTGCGTGCCACGGCTTCCGTCAGGCGGATGGTGTAGGAGGGTTGGTTCATATCATTCGTTTTTTGGTCGCGCAAAGATACGGACTTCCCACAGAAAAGAAACAAAAAAAGAAATTTTGTTCGCCGATTGCGCGAGATTGCCTATCTTTGCCGCCCGCAAAAAGAACGAGTACTAACCTATCAAAATAGAGAAAAATATGGCAATGCATACCTGGTTCGAATGCAAGATTCGATACGAGAAGACAATGGAGAACGGCATGAACAAGAAAGTGACCGAGCCCTATCTGGTGGATGCCCTGAGCTTCACCGAGGCCGAGGCGCGCATCATCGAGGAGATGACCCCGTTCATCACGGGCGAGTTCCTCGTCTCCGACATCAAGCGCGCCAACTTCAGCGAACTCTTCCCCTGCGAGGAAGAAGCCGCCGACCGCTGGTTCAAGTGCAAGCTGGTGTTCATCACCCTCGACGAGAAGAGCGGCGCCGAGAAGAAGACCTCCACGCAAGTGCTGGTGCAGGCCGCCGACTTGCGCGACGCCGTCAAGAAGCTGGACGAAGGCATGAAGGGCACGATGGCCGACTATCAGATAGCCTCCGTGGCCGAGACCGCCATCATGGACGTCTATCCCTACCATGCCGAGCCGGACGATAAACCGGAGGTGCAAGGATGAGCGTGGCAGATAATCTCCGTCAAGTCCTGGCCGACCTGCCCCAAGGCGTGCGCCTGGTGGCCGTCAGCAAGTTCCACCCCGAGGAAGCCATCCTGGAAGCCTACGGGGCGGGGCAGCGCATCTTCGGCGAAAGCAAGGTGCAGGAAATGTCCCTCAAACACGAAGACTTGCCCAAGGATATCCAGTGGCACTTCATCGGGCACCTGCAGACCAACAAGGTGAAGTACATCGCCCCCTACGTCGCCCTCATCCACGGCATCGACTCCTTCCGCCTCCTGGCCGAGGTGGAGAAGCAAGGCGCCAAGGTGGGGCGCACGATTGACGTCCTCCTGCAAATACACATCGCCCGGGAAGAGACCAAGTTCGGCTTCTCTCCCGACGAATGCAGAGGCATGTTGGCCGAAGGAGCATGGAAGGCCCTGTCCCATGTGCGCCTTTGCGGCCTGATGGGCATGGCCTCCAACACGGACGACATGGAGCAGGTGAGGGGCGAGTTCGCCCGGCTGGCCGCCTTGTTCAAGGAGGTGAAGGGCGAGTGGTTCGCGGACGCCCCCTGGTTCAAGGAGTTGTCCATGGGCATGAGCCACGATTATCCCGAAGCCGTCCGGGCGGGCAGCACGCTGGTCCGGGTGGGCAGCAAGATATTCGGCGAGAGGGATTATGCCCAAAATAAATGAAGAAAAGTTTGTGATATCGGAAAATATCCGTACTTTTGGGCAAAATTAAAACCCAATAAACTTATTGTACATCATGATGACACAAGAAGACAAAGACTTGTTGGCCAAGAAAGGCATCTCCGAAGCGCAGATAGCCGAACAGTTGGCTTGCTTTGAGAAAGGTTTCCCTTACCTGAAACTCTATGCCGCCGCATCCGTGGACAACGGCATCCTGGCTCCCGACGCCGATGACCAGAAGAAGT
The DNA here is from genome assembly GCA_949292025.1 of uncultured Bacteroides sp. Lineage (GTDB taxonomy): Bacteria > Bacteroidota > Bacteroidia > Bacteroidales > Bacteroidaceae > Bacteroides. The sequence goes on from CASEYC010000022.1 coordinate 10,272, forward strand.
ATCTGGACGCCTGGGAGGCTTACACACAGACGGACAAGACGGTGGTGAAGTTCGTGCCTGCATCGGGCGCCGCCAGCCGTATGTTCAAGAACATGTTCGAGTTCCTCGGCGCGGATTATGACGTCCCCACCACGGATTTCGAGAAGAAGTTCTTCGACCGCATCACGGACTTCGCTTTCTACGGCGACCTGAACGACGCTTGCCAGAAGACGGCGGGCAAGGATATCCCGGCGCTGGTGGCCGAGGGCAATTACAAGGCCGTGGTGGCCGCCCTGCTGGAGTCGGCCGGCTTGAACTACGGTTCCCTGCCCAAAGGCTTGCTGAAGTTCCACAAGTATGAGGACGGCAACCGCACGCCCGTGGAAGAACACCTGGTGGAGGGTGCCCTCTACGCCGCCAACAAGAACGGCAAGGTGAACGTGCACTTCACCGTCTCTCCCGAACACCGCGCTTTCTTCAAGGCCCTGGTGGACGAGAAGGCAGCCGTCTACGCCAAGCGTTACGGGGTGGATTACAACATCTCCTTTTCCGAGCAGAAGGCCAGCACGGACACCATCGCCGCCGACATGGACAACCAGCCTTTCCGCGACAATGGCAAGTTGCTCTTCCGTCCGGGCGGACACGGCGCCTTGATTGAGAACCTGAACGACCTGGATGCGGATGTCATCTTCATCAAGAACATCGACAACGTGGTGCCCGACAAACTGAAAGGCGACACGGTGCTCTACAAGAAAGTGATTGCCGGCGTGCTGGTGGGCTTGCAACAGCAGGCTTTTGCCTACCTCCAGTTGCTGGATAGCGGCAAGTACACGCACGAACAGGTATTGGAAATCCTCCAGTTCCTCCAGAAGAAGCTCTATTGCAAGAATCCGGAAGTGAAGAACCTGGAAGACGCCGAGTTGGTCATCTACCTGAAGAAGAAACTGAACCGTCCGATGCGCGTCTGCGGCATGGTGAAGAACGTGGGCGAGCCGGGTGGTGGCCCGTTCTTGGCCTACAATCCCGATGGCACCGTCTCCTTGCAAATCCTGGAAAGCTCGCAGATTGACATGAACGACCCCGAGAAGAAGGAAATGTTCGAGAAGGGCACGCACTTCAATCCGGTGGATCTCGTTTGTGCCGTGCGCGACTACAAGGGACACAAGTTCGACCTGACGAAATATGTGGACAAGGCCACGGGCTTCATCTCCCACAAGTCGAAGAACGGCAAGGACCTGAAGGCCCTCGAATTGCCGGGCTTGTGGAATGGCGCGATGAGCGACTGGAATACCGTGTTCGTGGAAGTGCCCCTCAGCACGTTCAATCCGGTGAAGACCGTGAACGACCTGTTGCGCGAGCAGCACCAATGATAAATGTCTTTTAGGCGCGGATTGCGCGGATGACGCGGATTTTATGATTGTTTTATCCGTGAAATCCGTGTAATCCGCGCCTAAATATGTGAATGTTTTTAATACCTCCAAAGTAAAGAATGAAGAAGATATTGTTGTTAGGCTCCGGAGAGTTGGGCAAGGAGTTCGTGATTGCCGCCCAGCGTTTGGGACAATACGTCATTGCCTGTGATTCGTATGCCGGGGCGCCCGCCATGCAAGTGGCAGACGAGTGTGAAGTGTTCAGCATGTTGGACGGCGATGCCTTGGAGCGTGCGGTGCGCAAGCATCAGCCCGACCTCATCGTGCCCGAGATAGAGGCCATCCGCACCGAGCGGCTCTACGAGTTCGAGCAAGAGGGCATCCAGGTGGTGCCCAGCGCAAGGGCGGTCAACTTCACCATGAACCGCAAGGCCATCCGCGACCTGGCTGCCAAGGAACTGGGCTTGAAGACGGCGCGTTATTACTATGCCAAGTCCTTGGACGAGTTGAAGGAAGCCGCCGGCAAGATAGGTTTCCCCTGCGTGGTGAAGCCGTTGATGTCCTCCTCCGGCAAAGGTCAGTCCATCGTGAAAACTCCTGACGAGTTGGAGCACGCCTGGGAGTACGGATGCTGTGGAAGCCGGGGCGACATCAAGGAACTGATTGTCGAGGAGTTCATCAAGTTCGACAGTGAAATCACCCTGCTCACGGTGACCCAGAAGAACGGCCCCACGTTGTTCTGTCCGCCCATCGGCCATGTGCAGAAAAACGGCGACTACCGCGAGAGCTTCCAGCCTGCCCACATCGACCCTGCCCACCTGAAAGAGGCGCAGGACATGGCGGAGAAGGTCACCCGTGCCCTGACCGGCGCCGGCATCTGGGGTGTGGAGTTCTTCCTCAGCCACGAGAATGGCGTCTATTTCTCCGAACTGTCTCCCCGTCCGCATGACACCGGCATGGTGACGTTGGCCGGGACGCAAAACCTGAACGAGTTCGAGTTGCACCTGCACGCCGTGTTGGGATTGCCCATCCCGCATGTCAAGTTGGAGCGCATGGGCGCCAGTGCGGTCATCCTCTCCGGCATCGCCAGTCAGGAGCAACCCAATTACCGGGGCATGGAAGAAGTGCTGAAAGAAGAAGACACCTACCTGCGCATATTCGGCAAACCCACCACGCGCGTCAACCGCCGCATGGGTGTCGTCCTGTGCAACGCCCCCTTGGGGAGCGACCTCGATGCCCTGCGCGACAAGGCCAAGGCTTTGGCCGCCAAGGTGGAAGTCTATTGACATATCCCTGTTTACCCCTCCCAAAGTCCCTCTTTACGGCGCTAAAGAGGGACTTTGGCTTTCTAAAATCCCTCTTTAGGGAAGAATCAATAGGATAAAACAATTATTACTTTTGCAGAATTCTTAGACATTATTTCATGAAGCAGTTGTGGCAATACATCAAGAATCCTCAGGAGAATTGTCCTTATGATTTCAGCGTAAGGGTGATGCTCTTGTCGGTTATGCTGTGTCTATTAGTGCCACTATTCTTTAAAGTTCTGACTGCATCCGTATTTGTCATTGCAGGAGTTGATTTGCCTGCAATGACATCTGATAAATCTGTTTTGCCTCTATGGTTTCTGATTATTATACCCCCAATAATAGAAGAACTTGGATTCAGATTACCATTGAAAAGAAGCAGATTTAATCTCTACACATCGGTAGCCGTAATAGCCTTTATATTTTCTAAGGTAATTTTCGCAGGGGGACTCTATTCGGAACATCTATTATGCCGAATAGTATTCGCAATAATTTCATCAGCTGTCATAAACCTCATTGGGGGAAAATGGCTTCTGCAAGTACGATTCAAGGATTTCTTCTATTCAATAGCAATCCTTTTCGCTATGTTGCATATAGCTAATTACAGCCATCAGACTTTAGAGGTGTCACAGTGGTTGTATGTTGTTTGTTATGCTTGTGCCAAGATTCCTAGCTCTATCTTATATGGATACGCAAGAATAAAACACGGAATGTTATTCAGCATAGTTGTACATATAATCAGCAATATGCCATCAATGATTATTTGAAATTGCATAATAAATACTCAATAATATACAAAAGCCGGCGGCCTTCATTGAAATTAAACGGTCGCCATTGTTGTTTATAGTTTCATTCCTTGGCTTCTTTTCTGCTGCAAACCATCGGTTATGCTCCGAGGAGAATAGTCGTCCCGTTAAGTTCAGCACTTTGCCCTTTATCAGCTCAGCAAACTTCATAGCCGAGAGTCCGATTTGCTTGGCGAGGCGCTCCAATCGTAAGAGATGGGTAAACTCGGGATGCCAACGATGAGCAGTGTTGATTATCAAGGAAGGAGCAGATATATCGTATCGTTTTATTTGACACACATTAAACTCAAGCCATTTACTTATAGCTTAATTTCGTCCTTTCCCAGCCTTAAGCATTACCCTTATTGAACCCTTATATCTCCTATTCTGAATAGGACCAATATAGGAGTATAATAGGAGTATCATAGGAGTATCATAGGAGTAATAGTGGAGGAGTAGTGGAGGGATAGTGGAGAAAAAACGATGAGAGAAGTCACGTTTCGTTCTGTATGCCATAATGTAAAATAAATTGTCAGTTTCCTTTTTATTTCGACACGCCTTTTCGTAGAAAAACAACATTTTTGTGCTCCGCATTCATTTTTGTATTTTAATTCATTCTTATTCTTTTATCGCTTTTCGGGAAAAAACTATCCGCATTCCTTTCTTATATTCAAAATCAATCCGTATCTTTGCAGAAATCATCGACATTGGAATGGGGGCGACCTGTCCGGCAGGTTTCTTCATCCTTTGTTAATCTTACCCGGTTGATATTGAAATGAATCACTTTAATAATTATTGTCTTATGAAACAACTGACCCCTGCGTTCCTCTACCCGTTGACGGGAGTGGCCGCCCTTGCGTCGCTGGCTTCGTGTGCTGGCGAGAAAGAATCTCAGAAGCCATACAACATCGTGTACATCATGACCGATGACCATACGGCCCAGATGATGAGCTGTTATGGCGGATTGATTGAAACGCCCAATTTGGACCGCATTGCCAATGACGGTGTCATCTTCACCAACAGCTTTGTGGCCAATTCGTTGAGCGGCCCCAGCCGTGCCTGTATGCTGACGGGCAAGCACAGCCATGCCAACGGCTTCACGGACAACTCCACCTGCGTCTTCGACGGCTCCCAGCAGACCATGCCCAAACTGCTCCGCCAGGCGGGTTATCAGACGGCCCTCATCGGCAAGTGGCACCTGATCAGCTTGCCCACAGGCTTTGACCATTGGGAAATCCTGCCGGGCCAGGGCGATTATTACAACCCCTCTTTCATCACCATGGACAATGACACCGTTGTCGAGAAAGGCTATCTGACCAATCTGATTACGGACAAGAGCATCGACTGGATGGAGAACCAGCGCGACAAGGAGAAGCCTTTCTGCCTCTTCATCCATCACAAGGCCATCCATCGCAACTGGTTGCCCGAGTTGAAATACTTGGACTTGTATGAGGACAAGACTTTCCCCCTGCCCGAAAACTTCTATGATGACTATGAAGGACGTCCTGCCGCAGCCGCCCAGGAGATGGGCATCTTCAAGGACATGGACATCATCTATGACAACAAGATGTGGAAGGCCGATGTGAACACGCCTTTGAAGTCCACCTACGAGGCTTTCGTCGGCCGCCTGAATCCGGAAGACCGCAAGGTGTATGACGACTTCTACCAGCCGATTATCGACGAGTTCTACAAGAAGAACCCGAAAGGCAAGGAACTGGCCGAATGGAAATACCAACGCTATATGCGCGATTATGCCAAGGTGGTGAAGTCGCTGGACGACAATGTGGGCCGCGTGCTGGATTACCTGAAGGAGAAAGGCATGCTGGACAACACGCTGGTGGTCTACACTTCCGACCAAGGCTTCTACATGGGCGAACACGGATGGTTCGACAAGCGTTTCATGTACGAGGAATCCATGCACACGCCGCTCATCATGCACCTGCCGAAGGGCTTCAACGCCAAGGGTGAGATTCCGCAGATGGTTCAGAACATTGACTATGCGCCCACGTTCCTCGACCTGGCCGGCGCACCGATACCCGAAGACATCCAGGGTGTGTCTTTGCTGCCTTTGCTGAAGGGAGAGAAACCCGCCGACTGGCGCACTTCGCTCTACTATCACTTCTATGAATATCCGGCCGAGCACATGGTGAAGCGTCATTATGGCGTGCGCACCGAGCGTTACAAGCTGATTCACTTCTACAACGACATTGACGAGTGGGAGTTGTATGACCTCCAGGAAGACCCGACCGAGATGCACAACCTCTATGGCCAGCCCGGCTACGAGAAAATCACGGAAGACCTGATGAACGAGCTTCACAAACTCCAGGCTCAGTATCAAGACCCAATAGAGGAAAAGCTCCAGGCAGCAAAAGCTGAGAAATAAGCAGTTAGGTTCCCTTTCCCTTATCTTTCGAGGAGAGACCCCCAATGTTTCGCAAAGGCAAGGGCTTTTCCTCGGAAAGGTAGGAGAAAGGGATTTATCGTTAAACAGCAAATGACCATGAAACAGAAAAAGACGATTCAACTATGTGTGCTGGCTGCGGTGTTGGCCGGATGCGGCACGGCTTCGGTAGAGAAGGATTACACCCAGTATGTCAATCCGTTCATTGGCACCGGGGGGCACGGACACACTTATCCGGGAGCCGTGTTGCCCAACGGCATGATTCATCCCAGCCCGGATACGCGTATTTACGAGTGGGATGCTTGCTCGGGATACTATTATGCGGACTCCACCATCAACGGCTTCTCGCATACGCACCTCAGCGGCACGGGATGCGCCGACTTGGGAGACGTCCTGCTGATGCCCACCGTGGGCGAGCAGCAGATAGAGCGGACAGCGGACGACACGAACAAGGACCGTTTGCCTTTCGCCTCTGCCTTCTCGCACGAGAAAGAGACCGCCACGCCCGGCTATTATTCCGTCTTCCTGGACCGTTATGGCGTGAAGGCGGAGCTGACTGCCACCAAGCGTGCGGCCCTGCACCGCTATACTTTCCCGGAAAGCGCGGACGCCGGCTTCATCCTCGACTTGGATTACTCCATCCAGGCGCAGAAGAACCGGAGCCTCTCCATCGAAGTGGTAAATGATTCCACCCTCTGCGGATACAAGAACACGAACGGCTGGGCATGGAGGCACGACGTGTATTTCTATGCCGTCTTCTCCAAACCGTTCACTTGCACCGTGGTGCAGGATTCGGTGAAGGGCAAGGACGGACGTTATGCGCCGGGACAATGCAAAGCCTTGCTGAAGTTCAAGACTCAAAAGGATGAACAAGTCCTGGTGAAGGTGGCTCTCTCCGCAGTGGATCGTGAAGGCGCGCAGAAGAACCTGGCTGAAATCTCCGGTTGGGATTTCGAAGCCGTGCGCGAAGATGCCCGCCAGGCATGGAACAATTACCTCTCCAAAATAGACATCGAGACCACGGACGAAAGCCAAAAGCGCGTGTTCTATACCGCCCTGTACCATACGGGCATATCCCCGGCTCTCTTTACGGACGTGGACGGGCGTTACCGCAGCCTGGACCGTGAAATCCGCACGGCGGAGGAAGGCAAACCCATGTACACGACTTTCTCCTTGTGGGATACTTTCCGCGCCCTGCATCCGTTGCTGACCATCATCGACCCGGCACAAAACTCCCTCTATGTGAACGCGCTCCTGCACCAGTATCAGGAGGGAGGCATCCTGCCCATGTGGGAGCTGGCCGGCAACTATACCGGCACGATGATTGGCTATCATGCCGTGCCCGTCATTGTGGACGCCTACATGAAGGGCGACCGCAGCTTCGATGCCAATCTGGCGCTCAAGGCTTGTCTGCGCAGTGCGGAGTATGATACTATCGCGCCCATTGCCACGACGGGATACCTTATCCACAATGCCTTGATGCCCATCTCCAAGTATTACAAGAACACGTTGGGTTATATTCCCTGCGACAAAGAGTGGGAATCCGTGGCCAAAGGCTTGGAGTATGCCTACAATGACTGGTGCATCAGCCTCTTGGCGGAAGCCGTGGGCGATACCGCCACGCATCGCGTCTATGCCCAGCGCGGAAAGAATTATCAGAACTATTACGATGCCTCCACCGGCTTCATGCGCGGCAAGGACCTCAAAGGAGAATGGCGCACGCCTTTCAACCCCAATGCCAGCACCCATCGCACGGACGACTATTGCGAGGGCAATGCCTGGCAATGGACGTGGTTCGTTCCGCATGACATTGAGGGATTGGCCGACCTGATGGGCGGACGCGAGCAGATGCTGGCCCGCCTGGACACGCTCTTCACCACGGATGCCAAGCTGGAGGGCGAAATGGTGTCCGCCGACATCTCCGGCCTTATCGGGCAGTATGCGCATGGCAACGAGCCGAGCCACCACATTATTTATATGTACAACACCCTTGGCCAGCCGTGGAAGGCGCAGGAGCTGGTGGACAAGGTGCTGCACGAACAATACTTTGACGACCCGAACGGCCTGTCGGGCAACGAGGATTGCGGACAGATGTCGGCATGGTACATCCTCAATGCCATGGGCTTCTACCAGCCTTGCCCGGGCAAGCCGGTGTATAGCATCGGGCGTCCGTTGTACGATGCGGTTACCATCCAGTTGCCCGGCGGAAAGACCTTCCGCATCAGCACGGCCAACAATGCCCCTGCGAACAAATACATCCAGTCGGCCAAACTGAACGGCGCACCGCTGGATACGCCTTTCTTCGACCACGAGACGTTGATGCAGGGCGGCACGCTGGAGTTCACCCTGACGGACAAACCGACGGAGTGGGGGATAGGAGAGTAATAAATTATCATTTTTTCGCTTATGATACATTCAATGAAAAACCGATGCGTGGGCGGCCTGCTGGCCGTGATAGCGCTTTTCCCCACTGCGGGGTGGGCAGACACCGGGAAAGAACCGGTGGATTATGTGAATCCTTTCGTGGGTACCACCAATTATGGCACCACCAATCCCGGCGCCTTGTGTCCGCAGGGGATGATGTCCGTGGTGCCCTTCAACGTGATGGGAGGTGGCGAAGGCAACCGGGACAAGGACAAGACTTGGTGGTCCACGCCATACGAGTATAAAAATACGTACTTCACCGGCTATGCGCACGTCAACCTCAGCGGAGTGGGATGTCCCGAATTGGGTTCGCTCTTGCTGATGCCCACGGCAGGCCCGTTGGAAGTGGATTACCTGAAGTATGGCAGCTCCTACAAGGATGAAAAGGCCACGCCGGGCTATTATTCGAACCGCCTGACCAAGTATGACATCCTGACGGAAGTGACAGCCACGCCCCGCACGTCCCGCGAACGCTTCACCTTCAAGGCCGGGCAAGGCAACATCCTGCTGAATCTGGGCGAAGGCTTGACGAACGAGACAGGCGCCACCGTGCGTTTCGTCAATGAGCGCGAGATAGAAGGCACCAAGCTCTTGGGTACCTTCTGCTACAATCCGCAAGCTGTCTTCCCCATCTACTTCGTGATGCGTGTCAACAAGACGCCCAAGGCTTCCGGTTATTGGAAGCAGATGCGTCCGATGGGCGTTGAGGCGCAGTGGGACTCCACGGCCGGTACCAAGAAACTTTACACCAACTACCGCAAGGAAATCAGCGGCGACGATGTAGGCGTATGGTTCACGTATGACACCACCGAAGGCGAGCAGGTGGAGGTCAGCTTGGGCGTGTCCTTCGTCAGCATCGAGAATGCCCGCATGAACCTGGATGCCGAGCAGGAGGGCAAATCCTTCGAGGGCATCCGCATGGCTGCCCGCGAGGCATGGAATGATGACCTGAGCCGTGTGTTGGTGGAAGGAGGCACGGACGACCAGAAGAGCGTCTTCTACACTGCCTTCTACCACCTGCTGATTCATCCCAACATCTTGAACGATGTCAACGGGCAATATCCCGCCATGGAGAGCGACCAGATTATGACCACGAAAGGCAACCGCTATACTGTGTTCTCCCTGTGGGACACTTATCGCAATGTACACCAGTTGCTGACACTGCTCTTCCCCGACCGCCAGATGGATATGGTGAACACCATGCTGGGCATGTATCGCGAACACGGCTGGCTGCCCAAGTGGGAGTTGTACGGGCGCGAGACGCTGACCATGGAGGGCGACCCGTCCATCCCCGTCATTGTGGATACGTGGTTCAAGGGATTGCGCGACTTTGACATCGACTTGGCCTACGAGGCTATGTACAAGTCCGCCACCCTGCCCGGTGCGGAGAACCTGATGCGCCCCGATGCCGACGACTACTACAACCTGGGATATGTGCCCATCCGTGCGAAGAACGACAATTCCGTCTCGCACGCTTTGGAGTACTACATTGCCGACTTTGCCCTCTCCCGCTTGGCCGACGCGCTGGGCAAGAAGGACGACGCCAAGCTCTTCTACCAGCGTTCGTTGGGCTACAAGAACTATTATTGCAAGGAATTCGGTACGTTCCGCCCGAAGTTGCCGGACGGCACCTTCTATTCGCCCTTCGACCCGATGCAGGGTGCCAACTTCGAGGAGAATCCCGGCTTCCACGAGGGCAACGCTTGGAATTACACCTTCTACGTGCCCCACGATGTCAAGGGACTTGCCCGCCTGATGGGTGGACGGAAGGCGTTCGTGGACAAGCTGCAATCCGTCTTCGACAAGGGCCGCTACGATCCTGCCAACGAGCCGGACATTGCCTATCCCTACCTGTTCAGCTACTTCCCCGGCGAGGAATGGCGCACGCAGAAGCTGGTGCCCCAGCTGGTGAATGCCCATTTCAAGAATGCGCCGAACGGCATCCCGGGCAATGACGATACTGGCACGATGTCCGCATGGGCCATCTTCAGCATGATGGGCTTCTATCCCGACTGTCCCGGTGTGCCGGAGTACACGCTGACCACCCCCATGTTCGACAAAGTGACCATCAAGCTCGACCCGCGTTATTACAAGGAATCCGAACTGGTCATCACGGCGCACAAGCCCGCGGACGGCGGCGAGGCACCCTACATCGGCCGGGTGGAACTGGGCGGCAAGCGGCACAAGGGCTTCCGCATCACGCACGACGACCTGGTGCATGCGCGCACGCTCGACTTCTACTTGAAGGATTGAACCGCCTTGAACACCGGCTTTGCCTCCTGCCTCTCTGATTCATACCCGTACCAATAGCCGGGTTCATCCGGGGATTCGGGGGGCAGGAAGCAAAGCCTGAGGGTGGGTTTATACACGCCCTGCAACACCTCCCAATCTCCGGGAGGTGTTTGTTTTTTGGTGCGCACGCGTTCGGCCGGTTCCTTCTTGAGGGACAAGCCCGCCTCTATCCATGCCCGGGTGACGGCGGAGGTAAAAGCGGGATAATGCGTCCGGCAAAAGCTGTAGAGCAACACGCCGCGCCGCTCCAGGCTCAGGGGTTGGAGGATGACTCCCTGGCGCGTCAGCGTGTCGAGGAAGCGCGGCAGGAAGGCCGCATCGTGCAGGATGAGCCGCCGCGTCACGTCCTGCCACGCCGGGGCGTTGTAGTATCCGTCCAGGAGGCGGGAGAGGCGCATGGCTTCCTGTAGCCCGGCGGGAGTGATGGCGGGCGTCTGCAACACCTCGTAGGGCGGCAGGGGGGAGTAGGCGAGGCCCAGTTCCGCCGCCCGGCGGCGCATTTCCGTGCCGGGCAGCACCTTGAGCGACTCCAGCTGGATTTCGCCCGCGCAGTATCCCGCCAAGGTGCGCACATCCTCGTAAATCTGCTCCAGGCGGTAGAGAGGCAACCCCGCGATGAGGTCGGCATGGGTCACTATGTTGGGCAGTGCGCAGAGGTAGCGCAGTCCTTCCAGCGACGCTTCCAGCCCGCCGCGCCGTCCGCAGGCTTGCAGCACGTCCTCGTGCAGCGACTGGATGCCCGCCTCCAGGTGCAGCAGGCCGGAGGGCATAGTGCTCAGCAGGGCCTTCAGCTCGTCGCCAAGCAGGGCGGGGTGAATCTCCAGGTGGAAGTGCAGGTGGGGATGGTGCGTGCGGAAAAGTTGCAACAAATCGTAGGCGCGCCGGGCGTTGTGGTTGAAGGTGCGGTCCAGGATGCGGACGTCGCGGATGCCGTGTGCGCGGATATTTTCCAGTCGCCGGGCGATGGTTTCCACGGGGAGGCTGCGCACGGGTTTCTCCCCGCCGCTGACGCAGAAGGCACAGGTGTTGAAGCAGCCTCGGGTGGTTTCCAACTGCACGAAGGGCTTGTCCCAGCGGAAGAAAGGGCTTTGTTCGGGCGGAACGAGGCGGTCGAAGCGTGTCACGCGCGCCGTGCCGTTGTCCCGGTAGGCGCCGGTTTCAGGGTCGATGTAGCACAATCCGGGCACGTCCGCCCACCGCTCGTGCTGCTTCCACAGGGGCAGCCAGTGGGGGAAGACTTCTTCGCCTTCGCCTCGGAAGACGGCATCGACCCAGGGCGTGCGGCGCAGGTAACTCTCGTTGTCGCCCAGAAATTCGGGGCCGCCCAGGACGACGACACACTGCGGCAGCAACGCCCGGATGCGGGCCAGGAGGTGGAGCAAGGCTTCGTGGGTGAAGAGCCAGGCGGTGGCGGCCAGCAGGTCGGGGCGGCGGCGGACTATTTCATCCACCACCGGGCCGGGCGGCTCGTTGGCGGTGGCGGACACCACATCCCATTCTGCATCAGCATATTGCATCATCTGTGCGTGCAGGGCGGGCAGAGCCAGCGAGGTGTGGGCATACGAGCTGTTTAGGTCTATCCAGAGTAGTTTCATAAGCGTCAGGGGCATTGAGTTTACAGGGCGCAAAGATAATGGATTTCGGGGAGGTGTCAAAATCGATTTTCGCTTATTGTCATTTGTCATAAAACACTGCGAGGTGCGTGCATTACAGTTATTACAGATTACAGTTATCAAAAATCGTTTTTCCAATCTTGGCGATTGTATTAGAAGTTATACTATATTAATAAATATATATATATTATATATATATAATA
>CASEYC010000023.1 GCA_949292025.1 uncultured Bacteroides sp.
CGCCCGCATATCCTTCCCAACCGTCCTTCATACGCCGGCGCAGGGTGGCATTCACATACACGTTGTCCTCCCCCAAGGAGAAGAGGCGGCGTGTGTCCCCGTCTTCGTAGGAGGAGAAGTCGGTACGGTCGTATTGCCCGTAAATCTTCAAGAGCATGTTCTTGCCCAAGGCGTGGCGAAACTGGGAGGCAGCGGAAAACATCTTATACGGCTCCTCGAACTCGCGCCGCCCGCTATACATCTTATTATATAGCCCCAAATGCTGATAGGTCAGATCCACGGAGAACGAACCCCGGCGAAAAGCCCGCGTCCCTCCGCCGCCCACGCCCACGATGGACGCATTCACGCCCAGCTTCGTCACGGGGCTTTCGTCCTTCGTCTCCAAGGGGAGGACGGCGGAGAGGGCCTGCCCGTACTCCAACGGCGCGCCGCCCGAAGCCAGGTTGACCCCGCTGAACATAAACGTGGAGTACCGGCTTCGTGCCGCCGTGTTGATGCCCGTCGATGTGTAAGGCTTCAGCACGTGCAGGCCGTCAATGTAGGTCTGCGTCTCCTCGCTGCTGCCCCCGCGCACCAAGAGGTGGCCCGTCTCGCCCTGCACCTGCACGCCCGGCAAAGTCTGCAAAGCCTTGTACAAATCGCCGTTCGAGCCTGCCACGGTGACCAGCTCCACGGGAGACATATCGCTCCAACGACCCGTGGCGGCAGGCGTGCGGCGTTCGGTCACCACTACCTCGTCCAAGGCGATGGTATCGGCAAGGAGTGTCAGGCGGATGGTATCCGCAGGCGTCTGTGCACCAAGCGCAGAGGCCGAGAGGGCTGTCCATAGCCCCCAGATAAAACCTTTCTTCATGGGAAAATGGGATTAGTTACTACCTTGAATGCCTTTCGTATGGACTTCAGCCCTGTCTTGCCAGTATCTTAATGTGTTGTAAAAGCCTTTTTCGTCTAACGAATAAGGCTTATTAGTATGACGAAAAAGCCTTATTGGCATGACGAATAAGCCTTTTTCGTATGACCAATAGGCTTTTATAAGAGCTCAAGCTACTGGCAAGAGGGGCTATAGACAGTACCTTGTCACCGGAGATGCACTACCAAGCTCGTATCGCCCCGCAGCGTGAAGCTGCATTCCTCGAACGAAGGCGGCCCCATCACGCCCTGCGCGTCATTGCTGAAAGCCGTCGGCTCCTGGGGAATGCCGAAAGCGCCCGTGTCCAGCGTCCCGTTTCCGTTCAAGTCTTGGAAAAGGGCCAGGGCATACGTCCCCTTGGGCAAGCCCTCGCAAGGCACGATGACGGTCTTGTCCTTCACCTCCACGCGGAAGCCCGTGAGGGGTTTCTTCAGGAAATTGTCAGGGGAGGAATAGACGGCTACATAGAGGAAACCTTGCACGCGGTCGATGTCGCGCACTTCAAGGGTCAGGCATTGGGCCTGCACCCGCGCCGCGCTTCCCGTCAGGAGGAGGGCGACGAAGAGAATCATTGCTTTAGTCTTCATATCGGTTATGTTTTAATCCGATGCAAACATACGCATTGATTATCAGGCATAAAAATATCCGGGACAGACGGCAAGGATATGTGACGGACGGGGAGGGAGTGGGACGAACGGGAGGAAATTGGGACGGATGACATTTGGATTTGCAGGCGGGAATGCTTATTTTTGCGCAATGGAATCATAAAAACGGGAAGCTATGAACGAACAACTTCAAAACCGTATTACTTACATGATATACTGCGTCAACGCCTTTGCCGACCGCTATCGGCTGACGGCCAAGCAGGCTTTTGCCTATCTGACCCGTTTCAAGGGCATTGATTTCCTGGATGAATGTTATGAGGCCGAACACCAGCTTTCTTTGGAAGACGCCGTAAACGACCTTTCCATCATTTGCAAACGAAACGGAGGAAAATTGGGATGATAACACTATATCACGGTTCGAATGTAAAGATTGAGGCAATCCGCCTTGACTTATGCAGTCCCTACAAAGACTTCGGGAAAGGCTTTTACCTGACTGATATAGAGGAACAGGCTCGCCAGATGGCTATCCGGCGGACACGCATTGCGGGTGAAGGCTCACCTTGCGTAACGGCATACGCTTTTGATGAACGATTGCTCAAAGACACGACTTTACAAGTGAAGATCTTTGATAAGCCGAGTAAAGAGTGGGCCTTGTTCATCTTGGCAAACCGAAAAGGAATGACCGAACAGCACTATGACATTGTAGTGGGACCGATAGCAGACGATGGGGTTGTCTTTCAATTGGAACGATATATGCGGCGTATGATAACACTGGATATGTTGGTAGAAGAATTAACCTACCGGAAATTGAACCGGCAATACTTCTTTGGTACGGAATTATCCATCTCTAAACTGCAAAAGCTATGACAGACGAAGCACGTTTTTTAATAGATTCACTGGTGGAGCAACTTACACTGATGGCTGTTGAAGAATACAAGCTATCCGTTCCCCAAGCCTTGCAATTGGTATATAACTCGCAACTGTACGAGAAAATCACAGACTTGGAAACGGGCCTGTATTATCAAAGTGCCAAGTATAATTACGAATTATTGCGCCACGAGATGAAATATGGCAAGATTGCTTAATGAAGCAATCTTGCCTTTATATCCTTGGCATACCCCCTCGACACCGGCACCTCCTCCGCACACCTCTCCAGCCGGAGGCGATACCCTTGCGAATTGCCGTCCACCTTGGCCACCTGATGAAGATTGACCAAGAAAGCCCGGTGGCAACGGACGATGAAAGGCGCGGAAGCCACCGCCGCCTCGGCCTGCTTCATCGTAAGGCGCAGGAGCTTGGAGACGGGACGATGGTCCTTGGGGGAGAGGTAATGCAGGCGGACATAGTTGCCCTCGGACTCGGCGTAGAGGAATGAACGGGTGTCCATCTCCAACATTTCTTTCGTGCCGCCCGAAAAGACAAGCGTGACAGAAGGCGTTTCCCCCGTTTCCGGCTTTTGGGACAAACGGAGATTCAGTTCCGTGGCCTCGCGCAGGTTCCTTGCCAACCGGATGTTGCGGTTCCACATCGCGAAGAGCACGGTGGGGAAAGCTCCCAATATCAGCACCCAGAGCAACACCGTGAAGAAAAGACGCACATCCGGCATCACCCCGCAGAGCCACGCCACGTAGAGCCAGACGCACACAGTGATGCACAGGAGCAAGGCCAACGTGCCCGACACTTCCTTGCCCAACGTCCACGCCCGTTCCTCGTAATACCTGGGGAACATCCGCGGGAGCACCCAGACGAACACCGACGACACCCCCGCCGAGATGCAGGCCGCCCCCAGCGTGACCCACAACTTCCCGCTTTCTATCCGCGCGATGCCGAACGGTTGCAGCAGGTAGAGCACCAGGAAGATGATGACCGCAGGCACCACTACCACCTTCCACGGGCTGACCAGCGAGGGGTAAGGCTCGCGCCAAAAATCCTTTATGACAGTTCCTTTATCCTTCATTTGGAGCGATAATCCTTGACAATCCCCTCCATCAGCCAGTTGGCCAATGCCTGGCGGTTGTCCGCTATGACGAAGCGACGCTGGTCGAGGGTGTTTTGGATATTGCCCAACTCCACATAGAGGCCCACGGGAGTGGTGTTCTTCAGCACATAGAGGTTGCGCGCGCTGACCGAGCTTTCGAAGCCCCGCCCAGGCTGGTGCTGGTGGTATTTCTGCTCGAAAATGTTGCGCGCGGTGCGGGCCAGGCGTTGCCCCAGCTTGCTCCCGTCGGCGTGGTAGAAGAAGACGTCCACCCGGTCGCCCTTGCCCCGGCTGTCCACGTGGAGGAAGACGGAGCGGCAATACTTGTACTTCTTGCGGTCCTTGGCATAGAGCGCGTTTATCTTGTCGCTCCGTTGCTTCAGGCGGGCCACCTGTCCCAAGGGGATGGGGTCGCCCATGCACGTCTCGCGCTTGGAGTTGTTCAGGTAGCGGTCGTTGCGGATGCCGTCTTTCTTGTCCTGGATGATGATGTACACCTTGGCACCCTCCGCCATGAGGTTGCGGGCCAGGCGCAGGGCAACGTCGTAGGCATACTCGTCCTCGTGCAGTTCGTGGCGACCCACCCGGCCGATGGCACCGGGGTCGGGGCCTCCGTGTCCGCTCACCACATAGAAGCACGCGCCTGCCAGGCGGTTGCCTGTCACCTTCACATCGTCCAGCTTCTTGCCAAAGAGAGGCTCGTGCAAAGTTCTGCCTTTCCCTTGCCTTTGTTTCGCGGAGGCCTCGTCTTTGTCTCGCCGAGGCGGAAGGACGTATTTCACGCCATACATCAGTTCCTTCTTCCCCTTCAGGCGTTTCTTGTTCAGCTTCAGGAACTCATTGTAATAAGCACGCCCCGGACGCCCGTTGCGCTCCAGAAATGTGGAGATACCTTCGCCCCGACGGGGGGTAGCAGTGGCTTGCTGGGCAGAGAGTAAGCCGGGCATCGCCAAGAAGAAAAGAATGAAAAGGAGTCGTATCATATCTATATTATTGCAAAAAAAGAGCTTTCACCGGACAAAAGTACGGTATTTTCCTTATTTTTGCACCTAAATTGAACATTAATTGATGAGAAACTACTAAAAGACGACAACAAATATGGCAAAACAATTCAAGCCGGAGACCCTGTGCGTACAAGCCGGATGGTCTCCCAAGAAAGGGGAACCGCGCGTGCTCCCCATCTATCAAAGCACCACATTCAAATATGACACCAGCGAACAGATGGCCCGGCTCTTCGACCTGGAGGACAACGGATACTTCTACACCCGCCTCCAGAATCCCACGAACGACGCCGTGGCCGCCAAGATAGCCGCCTTGGAAGGTGGCGTGGGCGCGATGCTCACCTCCAGCGGACAGGCCGCCAACTTCTACGCCGTGTTCAACATCTGCCAGGCGGGCGACCACTTCGTATGCTCGTCGGCCATCTACGGGGGCACGTTCAATCTCTTCAACGTGACGATGAAGAAGCTGGGCATCGACGTGACTTTCGTCAATCCTGATGATTCGGAGGAGGAAATCGCCAAGGCTTTCCGCCCCAACACCAAGGCGTTGTTCGGCGAAACCATCTCCAACCCCGCGCTCGAAGTGCTGGACATTGAGAAGTTCGCCCGCATTGCCCACTCGCACGGGGTGCCCCTCATCGTGGACAACACCTTCCCCACGCCCATCAACTGCCGCCCCTTCGAGTGGGGAGCCGACATCGTGGTGCACTCCACCACCAAGTACATGGACGGACATGCCACCTCGGTGGGTGGCGCCATCGTGGACAGCGGCAACTTCGACTGGGATGCCCATGCCGAGAAATTCCCCGGCCTCTGCACGCCCGACGAGTCCTACCACGGCCTGACCTACACGAAAGCCTTCGGCAAGATGGCCTACATCACCAAGGCCACCGCCCAGCTGATGCGCGACCTGGGCAGCATCCAGTCGCCCATGAACGCCTTCCTGCTGAACCTCGGTTTGGAAACCCTGCACCTGCGCATGCCCCAGCATTGCAAGAACGCGCAGCGCGTGGCCGAATATCTCCAGAAGAACGACAAGGTGGCTTGGGTGAACTATTGCGGCCTGCCCGGCAACAAGTATTATGAACTGGCGCAGAAGTACATGCCCAACGGCTCGTGCGGCGTCATCTCCTTCGGCTTGAAAGGCGGACGCGAAGTGGCCATCCGCTTCATGGATCACCTGAAGCTGGCAGCCATCGTCACCCACGTGGCCGATGCCCGCACCTGCGTGTTGCACCCCGCCAGCCATACGCACCGCCAGCTGACGGACGAACAGCTCATCGAGGCAGGCGTGCGCCCCGACCTCATCCGCTTCTCCGTGGGCATTGAGAATGCCGAGGACATCATTGCGGACATCGAGCAGGCCCTGAACGCATAAGAAAGCATGGAGGTCAAGAAATCGCCCGAGGCGGACTTGGAGAGACACAGAGCCACCCGGCTGATGATAGGCTTCATGGTGGCTCTCTCCATCGTGTTCATCGCCTTGGAGTGGACAAGCCCGGTCAAGGAGGCGGACATGGATTGGGAACTCCCCGACCTTGTCTTCGAGGAAGAGTTGGACATTCCCCTTACGGAGTTTCCTGTCGAGACTCCTCCCCCGCCCTCTCCACTGGCTCCTCCGGCCAAGCCCGAGCAGTTGACCTTGTCGGATGACGACCTCCTGATGGAAGAAACGCCCGCTCCCCTTTCGGAAATCGTGGACAACGATGTAGCGTCCGCCCCCCTGCCTCTAAAGACAGAAACCAAGAAACCCACGGAAGAAGAGGCTTTCCTGGTGGTGGACGAGTTGCCCGAGTTTCCCCAAGGGGGGATAAACGGGTTGATGCGTTACCTGACCCAGCACGTCCGCTATCCGATGGTTGCCCAAAAGAACCGCATCCAAGGGCGGGTCTTATGCCAATTCATCGTCAATGCAGACGGGAGCATAGCCGACGTGCAAGTATTGAACGGCGTGCACCCCGCCTTGAACGCCGAAGCCGTGCGCGTGCTCCGGGGCATGCCCCGCTGGAAACCCGGAAAACGGGAGGGAGAACCCGTCCGCGTGCGATGCACCTTGCCTGTAGAATTCAGGTTGCAATGAACAATAACTTTAACATCCAATGATATGTTTACCACAAACGAATTAACCGAGAAAATCAACCGCCATATCACCGGATTGGCATTCACCCGCCAACCCGAGGAACTGTATGCCCCCGTATCATACGTCTTGTCGCTGGGTGGCAAACGCATCCGCCCCCTGTTGATGCTGATGGCTTACAACCTCTATCGCGAAGATGTGGAAAGCATCTATCCCCAAGCCACGGGCATTGAGGTATATCACAACTACACCCTCCTGCACGACGACCTGATGGATAAGGCCGACCGCCGCCGCGGAAAGCCCACCGTACACAAGGTGTGGGATGAAAATACGGCCATCCTCTCCGGCGACGCCATGCTGGTTTTGGCTTATCAGTTCATGGCGCAATGCCCCACGGAGCACTTGAAGGAAGTGATGGATTTGTTCAGCCTCACCGCCCTCGAAATTTGCGAAGGACAACAACTGGACATGAACTTCGAGACACGCAAAGACGTGACCGAGGCAGAATACATCGAGATGATACGCCTCAAGACCTCCGTCCTCCTGGCTTGCAGCTTGAAGATGGGCGCCATCTTGGCGGGAGCCTCCGCCGAAGACGCCAGACACCTGTATGACTTCGGCATCTACCTGGGCCTTGCCTTCCAACTGAAAGACGACCTGCTGGACGTTTATGGCAATCCTGCGGTGTTCGGCAAGAACATCGGGGGAGACATCTTGTGCAACAAAAAGACCTACCTGCTCATCAAAGCCTTCGAGCAAGCCAATCCCGGGCAACTCCAGGCTTTGAACACCTGGGTAGACGCGGAAACCTATGTCCCCCAAGAAAAAATCGCAGCCGTGACTGCCCTCTATAATGAAATCGGCGTGAAGGCCCAATGCGAAGCCCTGATGGCCGACTATACGAACCGTGCCCGCTTGGCACTGCATGAAGTGAACGTGCCCGATGAACGTCGGCAAGCCTTGGAAGTCTTGATGGAGAAACTGATGTACCGGGAGGTGTGAGATGCCTTACAGACGATTGCCCAATACGGATCAAGCCCGGATACGGTCATTGAAAGCCTTGGCGGCGAAAGACGACGCATATGACGCCTACCACCCCGTGGTGTCCCTCAAGACCCTGACGGCCATACGCAACTTCCTGCCCAAGTTCGAGGCCGCGCAGACGTATTATGCCGAGTGCTATGCCCGTCAAGTGAAGGCTGCCCCCGCCCACCACAAGAATGTGTGCATGGCCCGCCTGTATATCTCGCATTTCATCCAAGTGTTGAACTTGGCCGTCATACGCCATGAAATCCGGGCCAACCAACGGGATTTGTACGGATTGGGTTCGCTGAACAACACATTGCCCGACTTGTCTTCTGAGGCTGCCTTGGTGCAATGGGGAAGGAAAATCATTGATGGGGAAGGAAAACGCACAGGGCAAGGCGGTATCCCCATCTACAATCCCACCATCGCCAAGGTGAAAGTGCATTATGACCTCTTCGTGGACAGCTACGAAAAACAAAAGAGCCTGCAAGCCCTGACCAACCGAAGCCTGAATACGCTGGCCTCCATGCGTGCCGAAGCCGACCGCCTGATACTTGACGCATGGAATCAAGTGGAAAAGTATTACGAGGACGTACGTCCCAACGAGAAACGCCTCGACCTCTGCCGTGACTATGGACTCATCTATTATTACCGCACCGGCGAGAAGAAAACGCCGGATACACAAAAGAAAGAGATATGAACTTGATAGATACGCACGCACACCTCTTTTTAGAAGAGTTTGACGAAGACCGCGCCCAAGTGGTGGAGCGCGCCCGCCAAGCTGGCCTTACCCATATCTTCATGCCCAATATAGACAGCACTTCTTTGGCGTCATTGCTACAGATGTGCGATGCCTATCCTGGCTATTGCTTCCCCATGATAGGTTTGCACCCCACCTCCGTCAACGAGAATTTCGAGGCAGAGTTGGACGTCGTGCGACGCCACCTTGCCACGAATCCCCGCTTTGTGGCCATCGGCGAGATAGGCATGGATTTGTATTGGGATCGCACCTACGAGGCGCAGCAACGCATCGTATTGGATTGCCAGCTACGTTGGGCACTGGATTACGACCTGCCCGTAGTCATTCATTGCCGCGAAGCCTTCGAAGCCATTTGCGAAGTGATGGAGCCCTATCGGGGAACTCCCTTGCGGGGCATCTTCCATTGCTTCACAGGCACGGAAGACGAAGCGCGCCGCATCCTGTCCTTTCCCGGCTTCCTGATAGGCATCGGGGGCGTGGTGACTTTCAAAAAATCTACCTTGCCTGAAGTTTTGCGCTACATCCCCCTTGAGCGGCTGGTGTTGGAGACCGACGCTCCTTACTTGGCACCTGTCCCCCACCGAGGACAAAGGAATGAAAGCGCCTACGTCAAAGACACCTTGTTGAAAATAGCCGAAATCCTCCAGCTTTCCCCCGAACAAGTAGCCGAGGAAACCTCCAAAAACGCCTTGAAGCTATTCAACCAGGCGTAAAGCGCGGTTTATACTCTTAAAATATGTCAAATCAAGGAACCTTGGAAAGAAAAAGTCTCTCTGGAAGCGGCTGAAATAAAAAAAAGAACTACTTTTGCACCCGGAAACGAAAAACCTAAGGTTTCTGTTTTCCAAATGACAAAAATCAACCCAAGGAAAGATGCTCGAGTGGTTGAAGAGGCACGCCTGGAAAGCGTGTATACCCCAAAAGGGTATCCGGGGTTCGAATCCCCGTCTTTCCGCGAATCCTGCTGATTTTCAGCAGGATTTTTTGTTTAAAGTACTAATCGGATACTATCAGGTCAGCGGATTTTCCCGGTTGGTAGCCCTGTCGTATCGGGTATATTGTGTTTTCAAGCCTGAACATGAAGAACCCAAAAATAGAGGAAACTATTACATTTTTGGAGCAAAAATTGTATATTTGCGCCACTGTAATCCAACAAAAAAGAGAACTCATGTTTACCATCCGAAAAGCCACAACAGAAGACTGCGCCTTGATCCGAAGGTTGGCGCAACAAGTTTTCCCGACCACCTACAACGGCATATTGGCTCCAGAACAAATAGATTATATGATGGAATGGATGTATTCGGAAAAAAGCATCCGCAAACAGATGGAAGAAGAAGGCCATGTGTATCTGCTGGCCTCCAACGAAGAACACGAAACTGTCGGCTATGTGTCGGTTCGCCCTGACGGAAAGGACCGCTTCCATTTAGAAAAGATTTACGTACTACCCCGTTTCCAAGGCACTCATTGCGGAAGTTTCCTTTTTCGCGAAGCCATCCGACATATCAAAGCGATCCACCCTGGACCTTGCCAAATGGAACTGAACGTGAACCGCCACAACAAGGCGTTGCACTTCTACGAGCACATGGGCATGAAGAAAGTGCGCGAAGGCGACTTCCCCATCGGGAATGGTTTTTACATGAATGACTACATTATGGGGATTTCAATTTAGCAAAAATCAAAGACAAGCAGACTGTCCTTCAGACTGGCTTAGCAAACGGATGAACCCGTCGCGCTGCAACTGCATCAGATAGGTGGCGACGCGGGATTCGTAGTTTTCATCCTCCTCGAAATGAGCGGCCAGCAGGGCAAGAATCTCCGCCACGTTGCGCCGGCCGTCTATCAGGCTCCACACGGCTGTACCATGTTCTTCCAAGCGGACATGGATGTCCGGCGACATGCCTTTGGGCAGGAAGAAGCGGCGCATCCATGCCCGCTTGAAGCGGGGATAAGCCAAGACGGCGCACGCTCCTTCCCACTCTGTCCGGACATGTTCGCTCCGGACAGGCACGGTTTCTAACAAATTATGTCGGGCAGACTTTTTCATCCTTTGCTTTGACGGAAAAAAGCCTGCTCAATGAATGTTCGGCTCTTCAAGTTGATAGCCGTATTTCCTATCAGCCCGCTTCAACAAGAAGGCCACCAAGAGCGACAAGCAAGCTATGAAGGTGAAGATGCACATGGGAATCGTGTAATCATAGATATTTACCCCGCCGGCATCTTGCCCGACTATGCAATAGTCATCGAGCACCTTGCCTATCAGCGTGGGGATGCCCCACAAGCCAATGTTCTGAATGAAGAAAATCAACGCGTAGGCCGTGCCCAACTGGCTCACAGGGAATATCTTAGCCACGGCAGGCCACATGGCCGAAGGCACCAGCGAGAAGGCTATGCCGAGGATTATCATCAACACAATGGCCACCAGCCAATAGTCCACAAAAGGCAGGGCATAGATGAAATGCACGCCTATAAGCATGGCTGAACCCAGCAGCATGATGGAAGCCGCCTTGCCGCGCTTGTCAATGTAACCGCCAAAGACAGGCGTCAAGAACAACGCACCCAAAGCAGGCAATCCGGCAAAGGTGCCAGCCACATTCTCGTTGATGCCATATTTCAGAATCATAAACTCCGAAGCAAACTTCTGGAAAGGGAACACGCACGAGTAGAAAAGCACGCACAACAAGGCTATCAGCCAGAAACCGGGATTGACCAGAATGTTCTTCACATCCTTAAAGGAGAACTTTTCGGCAGGATCCGACTCTCCGGCCACGGCAGCCTCGGCTTCGAGTTGCTTATCGAGCTTGCGGTCCATCACCGCAAAGATGAAGAAGGCTATCAGGCCGCCCAGCAGCAGGACCAATCCCAGCAACACCGGCGTGGTGATGTGGAAAGCACGCGCCAAGGGAATGGCCACCGCATATCCGGCTTGCGAACCAATGCGCGCCAACGCCACCTGCACGCCCATGGCCGTGGCCAACTCCTTGCCATGAAACCACTTGGCAATGATTTTGGTCACGGTGATACCCGCCACCTCGGCGCCTACGCCAAAGATGGAGTAACCCAAGAAGGCCATGAACACACCTATCTTATATCCGAACAGCTCCTGACAGCCGAACAATTCGGCATCGGGAGCTGCCAAACCGGTCATGGCATAATACTCGAGCGCCGTGCCTGCCACCATCAGGATCGTGGCCAGACGCCCGGTAAAACGGATGCCGAAACGGTCGAGAATCAACCCGCCCCAAATCAGCATCAGGAAAAACACATTCAGGAAACTATAGCCACCGGTGTAGAAACCGAAGTCGCTACTTGACCAACCCAAGTCGGACTCCAGCATGGACTTCAACGGAGCCACCACATCATTCACATAATACGCCGCCATCATGGTGAAAGCCACAATAGCCAATGCCCCCCAACGGGTGGCTTTCGAATCATTCAGCTTTTGCTTCAATTGCTCAGTCATTATTATTCAATCTATTTGTTAATCACCAACAAAAAGAGGGGTTGATGCGTTCTTGCCGACATCAACCCCTCTTTCCCTATTTCTCTAACAAGATGCCATCCCCTCCATTTAGTTGGCAGCCGAATCAGCCGGAGCAGCCTCTGCGGGTACTTCAGCCTGGGGTGCATCCGTACCCAACGGCATATTGTAAGGATTCGTGCTCTCCTCTTGCTGGGCTTGCTCCATGATGACATCACTCTTGCTCGGACCTGTGGGCAACACGTATGCCGAAGCAATGCTTATCACTACCATGAATGCAGCCAATCCCCAAGTGGTCTTTTCCAAAAAGTCAGTCGTCTTACGCACGCCCATAATCTGATTGGACGAAGAGAAACTGGAGGCCAAGCCACCACCTTTGGAGTTTTGAATCAACACGATGAAGCACATCAACACGGCTGCAATCAGCATTAAAATAACCAATAATACGTACATTTTTCTTTATTTTGAATTAGCATTAATAATCAATTTTTCCAAGAATCTGATTTGGTCTGCAAAGTAAGCGTTTTTTTTTGGATAATTCAAACTTAATTTTTTAATAATTTCAAGCGCCTTCTCATATCGGTGCTGTTTGATGTAGATTTTGGCCAAAGTTTCCGTAAAACAGCTTTCGTCCATGCCTTCTTCTTGGAAAAGTGCCTCGGAAGCGGGGTCAAAGTCTCGCGAAGACGATGCTTCTTCCTCGCGGAACGCCGGAGAAGGTTCGGGCTTGCCTTGGATAAAATTATCAATCAAATCCTGCCCACGCAAGGGGGGAGTTTCAGAGGGTGCGCTTTCCCCGTCTTCGGATGCGCCTTCCTGCATCAGGTAGGCCGTATAATCCATGGCATAATCCAATCCTGCGATAGGCACAGGACGCTCCTCTTCCTTGGGTTCTTGAGCCAAAAAAGCGTCAATCAAGGCAAGCGTGCGGTCGCCTTCTCCCGCCTCGTCCGACGAAGCTGCGCCGGGTTGAGCCTGGAGTTGCAAGGCATAGTGCGCCCCTTCTGTCAGGTGAAACAGCATCGTGCGATCGGCCACATAAGGGATGGCCTTGCGCAACTCGGAGCCAAAACTTTCGTCACCCAGCGTGTAGAGATTCTTCAGATAGAGCAACCACGCCGCTTGGAAGTAGGGATATTGCGCCACCACCTGACGCAATTCGCCCAAGGTTTCCCGATTCAGCATCTCGGGATGCGCCATCCATTGTTGTAAAAGTGCCGGAGTCATTGCTATACTTACCAGTTTGCCACGGTCGAGTTGAATATCTGCTCCGTGATGTCTTCAATCATCAAAGGTATCAATTGGTCTTGCACGGCAGTCAACAATTGCGTGGATTCGTAGGTCTGGAAGGCTGTGAACTGCTGTTCAAAGTCTTCCTCATGGTTCGTATTGTTGACATAACGCACATTGACGGTCAAAGTCAGCTTTACTTCCGAAGAATATCCGCTGGCATCCACACCTTGGTTGTATTGGTTGTATCCGGTGATTTCCCCGTCCAACTCCAAGTCTCCACCCGAATTGACCAGTTGGAGGCGCGTCTGCTGGATGAACATATCCTTCAGCTCCTGATTGAACTGGATGGCCAAAGGCGCGTAGACGTACTCGGATTGATTCTGAAACTCGGCAATGGAGATGGTCTTCACCTTCGTGTAATCAATGGAGGTGATGGGGGCAAGTCCCAGTTGAATCTTGCAAGATGTCACCAGGAAAGGCATCGAGCACAAGGCGATGACGGGCATTATTTTCTTAATCCAAACCATATTCTTTAATTTTTCTATAAAGTGTACGCTCGGAGATATTCAAATCCTGGGCGGCGCTTTTGCGCTTGCCGTGGTGTTTTTCGAGCGCTTTGCGAATCATTTCTTTCTCCACGTCGTCCAAAGACAAGGATTCTTCGACGTATTCTTCCGTATCCTGGATGTCGGCATCCACGGGCGAAGCCTGCTTGACGGGTTGGCGGATGATAGTGGGTACATTGGGCTCTACCGATGCAGGCACCATGCCCGCAGGAGCCTGATAGGCAGGCGTCTGCGGATAGTAAGGAGTATTGCTTCCCCGATTATCCGAAGGAGCAGTGCCCCGCTCGGACATGATTTCATGCACCAGTTTCTTCAACTCGGTCACATCCTGGCGCATGTCGAAGAGCACTTGGTAAAGGATTTCTCGCTCGCTCCCGAAACTTTTATCCCGCTTGCCCGACAAAGCAGGAAGATGCTGCATATTGTCTTGCTCGGGCAAGTAATTCCGCAAAATGTCAGCCGTGATATCCCGGTTGGTTTCGATGATGGAAATCTGCTCGGTGATGTTCTTCAACTGGCGGACATTGCCCGGCCAAGCGTATGCCATCAGCATCTGCCGGGCGTCATCGGCCAACTGAATGGCGGGCATGTGGTATTTGTCGGCAAAATCCGAAGCGAACTTGCGGAAAAGCAATACCACATCTTCTCCCCTCTCCCGCAAAGGCGGAATTTGAATGGGCACCGTATTCAAGCGATAAAACAAATCTTCACGGAAACGCCCGTCGGCAATGGCCTGCCTCAAATTGACGTTCGTGGCCGCCACGATGCGCACATCGGTCTTTTCCACCTTGGATGAACCCACTTTGATGAACTCCCCGCTCTCCAAGACACGAAGCAAACGGGCTTGGGTG
Organism: uncultured Bacteroides sp.; assembly: GCA_949292025.1. Taxonomy (GTDB): domain Bacteria; phylum Bacteroidota; class Bacteroidia; order Bacteroidales; family Bacteroidaceae; genus Bacteroides. The sequence continues at coordinate 14,486 of CASEYC010000023.1, forward strand.
GGCAAAGGAAGTTCTCCGACCTCATCCAAGAAGATGGTGCCTCCATTAGCCTCGCCGAAATATCCCTTCCGCTCGCTTACGGCTCCTGTAAAAGCGCCTTTCTCATGGCCGAAAAGCTCTGAATCAATGGTGCCTTCGGGGATGGCACCGCAATTGACCGCTATGTATTGCCCATGTTTGCGGCGGCTATATTGGTGGATGATTTGGGGAAAGCTCTCCTTGCCCACTCCACTCTCGCCGGTAATCAAGACGGACAAATCGGTGGGTGCCACCTGGATGGCAATATCAATGGCACGCATCAAACCTGCATTGTTGCCAATGATACCAAAACGAAGCTTGACTTGTTGGATTTCAGCTTTTGTCATATTCCTTACAACTCCTCTTCTGCATTGTCCAGTTTCAGTTTGTCACTGTCATCACGCTTCTCGTAATATTGCTTGCGCAAGGGATTGGCGTGCGCCTCCTTATCGCGTTGGCGGTTGCGGAAGACATCAATAGCCACATACACGGCTTGACGGAAAGAATCCTCCGAAGCAATGCCTTTGCCGGCAATGTCGTATGCCGTGCCGTGGGCGGGCGATGTGCGCACGATGGGCAATCCAGCGGTAAAGTTCACTCCTTCATCCATGGCCAATGCCTTGAACGGCGCCAAACCTTGGTCGTGATACATGGCCAAAATGCCATCAAAATGAGTAAAATTGCTCGAACCCATAAAGCCGTCTGCCGGATAAGGGCCATAGCACAATACGCCTTTTGCCGCCATCTCCTTCATGGCAGGAATGATGATTTCCTCTTCCTCCGTGCCCAGCAAGCCTCCGTCTCCGGCATGGGGGTTCAGCGAAAAGACTGCAATGCGGGGGGCACTGATGCCAAAATCCTGCTTCAAGGAGCGGTTGAAAATAGTAAGTTTTTCCTTTATCAATTCTTTAGTCAAAGTCGAAGCAATCTGGCTGACAGGGATATGCCCCGTCACCAACGCCACACGGAAATCTCCTTTCATCAATATCATCAATGCCTTGTCCCCATTGCCCAGACGTTGCTCGATATATTCCGTATGGCCGGGGAAATCGAATTGCTCGGAGTGGATGGTATGCTTGTTAATGGGAGCCGTGACCAAGGCGTCAATCAATCCTTCCTTGTAATCGGCCACCGCTTGCTCCAAAGCATCCAGCGCGGCTTTGCCAGCTCCCATATCAGCCTTGGAGAACTCCACTTTCACTTCATCATCCGTGCAATTCACCACGCTCAAGCGTCCGTGCGCGGCTTCGGAAGCCGAAGTTATGATGCTGAAATTGGTAGACAAATCCATTGCCTTGCGATGATAAGCCGCCACCTTGGGCGAACCGTAAATCACCGGCGTACACAAATCCAACATCATGGGGTCGGAAAAAGTCTTCAGGATAACTTCGTATCCCACACCATTTATATCACCCTGCGTGATGCCTATTTTTATCTTATTATCTTCCATATCTTACTCTTATTTAATGTTCATTTCCTTTATTCCTATTGTATCTGCCTGTCCTACTCCGGGCAACATGAGGGTATAGAGCGATGCCTCCAACTGCCGCACCAGATTGCGCTTCAGACGTCCGGGTGCATAGACAAAAATCTCGCTCGCCACAATCCGGCGGTTCACCTCGTCTACCCGTACATGCGACACGAAAGGACCTCCCATGAAGTCTCCCTGCACGCGCCATAATCCACGGACTTCCCAAGCAGGCTGTCCTTGCACGGTTATCGGACGGACATCGGTCAGGAGTGAATCTGTCACCATATACATCCCCTCGCGTGCACCAGACATATTGGCCTTCATCACCGAGTCGCGCTTATGGATAAAACCAGATTTTGTGAATGCATCCGCACCCGTATAAGGAAAAGCGTACATCACAAAATTCTCATCCACGGAAGCGCCGTTGTTACCCGCCCAAAGAAAGTCCTTGCCTGCTTTATAAGAAGCCAGCTCGGCGGGTATCCATACCATGCATCCGAACATCTCTTCCGCCAACTTCCCGATATGCCGATTATGATTTTCCGCCAACCACGTTATCCGGCGTTGCCGCTCTGCCTGCGTGAAGCAATCAAGGATATCCTCCCGACGCTGCTGCACAAAACGGACAAAGGAAGCTTCATCCGGAGCCTGTATGGCCAAAACGGCTTGCGGAAACGCATACACATCCTCTGTATAAGCCCATGACGCCTGCGCAAAATGTATGCTGTCCACCTGCACCACCAGAATATTCCGCACTAACTTCAAGATGGCATCGAAATGGCGCGGCGAAGCATACATAAGCCTGAATGCACGCTCTGCCTGTGGCAATCCTGGCATATCCTCATCCAACACTTCAAACAAGGCACGACCCGCCGGACGATTCCATAAGCCCGAATCGGCCACGACCAACAGCTCGTAAGGTCTCCCTGTTGATGTAGGAGTCAACCAATCTTGCTTACCCGATCCGCACGAAGCGAACAGGCATCCAAGCACGCACAACTTCATCCATACAAAACTACGAAGAATGGAGAACATCTGCCACAACAGGGTTGATAATTTATATTAATTCCGTTCATTTTCTTCCATCTTGGCCGTAGACAACATGCCACATGCCGCAAATATGTCTTCGCCCCGCGACGCCCGTATGGTGGTAAATACGCCATGCGAAGTCAAATAATCACGGAAAGCGGTCATTTCCTCCACCGTGCACCCTTGCAAATCCACACCGGGTATGGCATGGAAACGAATCAGGTTAATCCGGCAATCCAATCCCCGAAGCAACTTGACCAATTCGCGTGCATGGAGAGGCGAATCGTTGACGCCCTTGAACAGGATATATTCGAAGGACAACCGGCGTTGCTTGCTGAAATCATAATTCCGCAAAAGATCAACCACTTCGGTAATGGAAAAAGCCTTCTCGGCAGGCATCAATTCGCGACGTTGCTGGGGAATAGGCGAATGAAGACTGACCGCCAAATGGCAATCCGTCTCCTCGATGAAACGCCTCAATCCCTTACGAAGTCCTACGGTAGACAAAGTCACCCGCTTAGGGCTCCACCCATAACCGTATGGAGCTGTCATTATCTCCAAAGCCTTCAACACCTCGTCCAAATTGTCCAAAGGTTCACCCATGCCCATCATGACGACATTGGTCAAACGATCGCGCTCGGGCAAGGAATTTATCTGATTGATGATTTGCCCGGCGGTCAGATTGGCAGAAAAGCCCTGCTTACCGGTCATGCAAAACTTGCAATTCATTTTACACCCCACCTGCGAGGATACGCAAAGGGTTGCCCGGTCGTGGTCGGGGATGAAAACAGCCTCCACAAAATGCCCCTCGCCTATCTGATACAAATACTTCACGGTACCATCGACAGAGCGCATGGCATCCACGGGAGAGGCAGCACCCACTTCGCAAGTTTCCTTCAACAACTCTCTGTGTTTCAAGGAAAGGTTGGTCATCTGGTCAATGTCCGCCACCTTCTTGTCATAAAGCCACGAAGCGATTTGCCTGGCCGAAAAAGCCGGCATCCCGAGCGAATTTACCAACGATTGCAATTCGTCAAGCGTCAAACCTAAAAGGGCTTTCTTTTGCATGGTCTTCCTTTTTTCTCATAAATGAAGTGCAAAGATAAGAATAATGGCGCATAAGTCAACCACTCGAAAGAAAAAAGGTGCCCTGTTTCCAAGGCACCTTTCATCAATATATACTATATCCGCTATGTAACAAGGAGTTACTACATTACTTAACCGGGCATTTAGAAGAACAAATAACGCGTGTCCTTCACGTCAGCCTTCAGGTAAAGGTCATTCAGCAACTGGCTGGCCAGACGGGCGTGCATGGAGGAGAGCGAGTTCATTTCGTTTTCTTCGTTGTACTCCTCATTCAGTTTGTCTTTGGCATAGGATTGCAGAACAAAGACACCGGCATTTCCCTTCAAAGGCTGGCTCAATTGGCCTTGTTCACCCACCGAAGCATAAGCACCAACCAAAGGTTCGCTGCTACGCAAAGCAGGCACGTATGCGGGTGCGGCAAAGGTCACGTGCTTCACGGAGTCGCTCACCGCATTGGCCATAGCTTTATACTGGTCGAGCGAGGAAGCGCCCGCTGCCTGCATATCGGCCATAATCTTTTCGGCTTTCTTGTCGCGGATGAGTTCGAGGCGAAGCTGATTCTGCACGAGTGCGAAGGGACGATAGCCTTCGGGGATGACAGCAGAAAGGCCTACCATCAACATGTGGTCATTGTCGCCACACTCAATCAATCCGGACACTTCACCCGGCTCGGCGTTGAAGGCCCAACGCAGGGCTTCCTTCGTGTCGCGGATGCCGCCAATGCCGTGTTCGGCACTACTCAGGTCATTGCGCTGGAGGAGACGATAGCCGGCATCCTCAGCATTGGCCACCATCTTCTCATACGTATTGTTGGTAGCAATGAACTGGCTGAAGTCATTGTATGCCTTGTTGTATGTTTCCTTGCTGAATTCTACCACACGCTTCACCACGGCCACCTTATACTTATCCTTGGGAGCCTTCTTGTCCATCACTTGAAGAATCACGTTGGCCTGGCCAAGCGCGAGATTCTGTACATCCTTTTCCTTGCCGGAGATGATGGCATTAATATATTTCAGGTTATCGCTATCAATGGAGGCCCCTTCGTAGTTGGCAGAAGAAATCCAAACGGGTTCGCCCGTCTGTCCATACTTCTTGGCCAATTCAGCGAAATCGGCTCCGCCTTTGAGAGCGGTGCAGATGCTATCGGCCAGCTGAGCGGTCTTGGCAGGCGTCTCGGCCACCACCTGAATCTGACGATATTGCACAGAGTCGGGCATAGAAGCCTTGGCCAATTTCTTGAACGCATTCAAAGTATTGTCCGTGGCATTGTAGTAAGGACCAAAGACATCACCCGTAGATACAGAGTCGAGGCGTGCCACCACGTCAGAAGGAAGGGTGCGCGTCGTGTAATACAAATCTACATAAGACACGTCCGAACCCGTGGAACGCACGAAGGTGGCATAGTCAGAAACCTTGTCCCCGTTCATTTGGGCAACGTATTCTTCCATCTCCTTTTGGAGGGCAGCGCGGTCTTCATCGCTAGCAGTCACCTGCACGTCAATATAGCTGATGTTGCGGGTTTCCACGTATTGCTTGTATTGCTCCTTCTTCTGGTCGTATGCCTTGCGCACATCATCGTCGGAGACGTTCACCAAAGAGTCGGACACCGACGAATAAGGCACGGCAGCCAAGAGAAGGTCTGACTGATTGACGCGGGCATCAAAAGAATTCTGAGCCTCAACAGGGTTGGAGATAAGCGCATTGGCCACAAGCGACATGTACTTCTCGCGCAGGCGGGTCTGAACAAGGGTCTTCTCGATGAAAGACCAATAGTTATAGAGCTTCTGGTAATACTCAGCGTATTCAGCAGGCATTTGCGCCTGGCTCATGCGGGAATATTCAACGAGGAACTTGTTGAGCATATCCCTGTCGAAAGCACCCGTCTGGGGATTGCGGAAAGGCAAACCCTGAAGCAAAGGATGCGTACCGGCGTTGATGATGGCCTGCAACTCAGCATCGGATACTTCCAAACCCAGTTCACGGGCTTCTTTCTCGACGAGTTTGTTCTCCACATAGGTGCGCCACACCTCGTCTTGCAGACGGTTAATCTGCTCTTCGGGCAATGAATTGACGTTGCTGGACATCTTCACCACCTCGGTGTATTCTTCCACCAATTCTTGATATTCCTGGGCGGAAACTTTCTCCCCGTCCACTTCTCCTACGTTTTGCGTCCGGTGGGGTTGCATCACTTGCCAGGCATCACCTGCTATAAATGCGAACAACGCCAAACCGACCGCGATCACCAATAAGGGTCCTTTCGACCGAATCTTCTGTAATGTTGCCATTTTTTAGTTAAAATGAATTTTATAATTTATTACTTGTTTTCTATGCTTCTCAAATTAGGGCACGAAGATACAAAAAATGCAAATACGCTTCTACTTATTCGCAAAAAAATTGCATCCAACAGGCTCATTCCGTGACTTTGAGGCGTACAAGCTCGATTTTCGTGGCCGTCAGACGCAGTATCTTGAAGTTATATCGTCCGATGGCAACGACCTCATGGGGCTTGGGAAAATTCTGATACCTGCTCAATATCAGCCCGCCTATGGTCATATAATCATCCGACTCGGGCAAATCCAAGCCGAAAGTTTCATTCACCTTGCTTATCTCGAGGCGTGCGGAGAGGACATACTCTGCCGGTGCCACTTGCTTGCAGATGTAGGAGACGTTGTCATGTTCATCCTCGATGTCGCCCAGGATTTCTTCCACAAGATCTTCCAACGAGACGATGCCGGATGTCCCTCCAAACTCGTCCACTACCACGGCCAGCGTCTTCTTCTGCTGCATGAAGAGCTTCATCAGATTGCGGGCGGGCATGGTTTCGGGCACGATGGGTACTGGCTTGACACACTCTCTCCAGTCGGGCGGATTGCGAAACATCTCGGAGGAATGTATGTATCCCACCACATTGTCTATATTGTCCTCATAAACAATAATCTTGGACAAGCCCGATTCGACAAAAAGCCCTTTCAACTCCTCCAAGGTCTGGTCAACGCCGATGGCCACCACCTCCGGACGAGGCACGATGCAATCGCGTATCTTGACATTGGAAAAATCCAAGGCATTTTGATATATCTGCACCTCGGTATCCATATTCTCTCCCTCCATCATCCGCGCACGAGACGCCGCCCTGAGCCGGCAAAACAACCGGGGGAGAAACTCGCACACCAAGAACGTAAGGACAGACGCCACGAACACCTGTATCAATATCAACACAAAAGGACTGGCCAAAATGCGCGGAGGAAGCATCTTATCCAAGACACACACGCTTGCAAGCGTGATGCACACCAGCAAAAGGGCTTTCAACACCCGCCACGCCAACTTGTTCATAAGGCCTTCCTCCTTGCTAACGGGGTTCGTGCGGGAGCCACGCAAAGCGTCTCCGCAGGGATGGGTTCGAGGGTATCGGCAGGCAACGAATCGGACGGGATGGAATCGGAGACGGAAGCCTCTTGTTCATCCACGTAGAAAATGCCCTCCGGCTTATGGATGGTATAAACGGTCATCTCCTGATTGGATTCGAAGCCGCGCCCCGTGATGATGCGGTCGGGTTGCTCGATGCGGATGAATTGATCTGACCATACACGCCCCTTGCGTTGATCCCAATAGAGGAGGTCGGTATCGAACTTCTCCCCCTTGAGATTTTGGATATGGACGTTGCGCATGAGTTTCCACAATTCCTCCTTATTATAAAAGTAGGCGGTATCGGCTTCTATGCTTGCCTCTATTTGGAAAAGGGTGTCGAATTTCTCCAGATAAACCCCTTTTTCAAAAGCCCAATGAGGCGGATTCTTCCGGTCGAAAACCTTCCACTCTTCCGTCTTGATGCGATAGCGTATGAGGCCGGAGTCAGAGATGAGCGTGGTGACGCCCCGCGTATCCATCACAGGCAGGGAATCCCGCTCGGTGATGGCTTCCCCCAGCTGCTTGTCGCGCCCCGAGCAAGAAGCCAGCAAAAGCGCCAAGAGCAAAAAGACGGCCAACTTGTTCACTATAGTCATATCGCAGAAAGTCTTCTCCAACCCGAATCCTTAATCCACCTTACGCTTGAAGAACCAACGCTCGTTGAAGGTGATGCCCAAGCAGATGCGCAAGGTGTTCTCGTCGAGGAAGTTGGCTTTAGCACCTTGGGTGCGGACGTATTGTCCGGAGATGCTAACCATGGAGCGCGTGCGGGGCACGGGCAAGCCGAAACCGACCGTGACTCCATACTCATCCGCCGCACGGACGCCTTCTATCTTATAATAAGGTTTGGAAATGAAAGCACCCACACGGTACTTGACGTGCGACAAATAATTGCGCCCCCTGGGATTGGGTATCATCTCTGCACCCAAGGAAAAGCGCGTGCGCCGACAGAAGGCATCCTTGTTCCCTTCGTATGCAGCATCTTGCCAATTTTGCGACATGAAGTCGGCAGCCAACGTAAGACGCTGGTCATAGGCGTATGCCAAACCCACACCCAACGTGGAAGGCAGGTCGTAATGTCCGGGCACCTCTTGCTGACTATAGGAAGCATTGGCGTCGGTGCCTGTCTGGCGGTATTCGTAGGCGCTATGGTTCATCTCGTGTCCGGGCGAGTAAACGGCACCCAAAGTGAGGGCGTTCTTTTTCCCAAGATTGATGGTGTATTGGGCGCCCAAATCCAACTTCCACGTCTTGACATCCACCTCATTATTAATAATAGTGGCAAACTTCGTATTGTCGTAGGGGAAACTGAGGGTGCGCGTGCGGGTCACGGAGCCCCAGAAGAAGGAGATATTGGCACCCAAAGAGAATCCTTTGAACAGCTTGAAGCCTCCTCCCAGATAGATTTGGTGCAAGCCACCGTCGCCCGTATATTGCACGGCACTGGAGGCTTCCTGAGTTTCAGTATCCTCATAATACTCGCTGATATTGTACCCCACGTTGGCGTATGGCAAAAGACCGAGGCTGACACCTGCCCAAGGAGCCACGCGGAATTGCATCGTGATGTAGTCGAAGCTGGAGTTCTTGGCGTTCAGCTTCTGCGTCCCGTTGCTGAAATTCGTATTTTGCAACGAAATGCCTCCGTCGAAAATGAAAGTCAGCGAATCCACGGCGGAGTAAGAAGCGGGATTGGCGGAATTGACGTGCAACGGGTCGCGCAAGGCGTATGCCGTGCCACCCATGGCGCGGCTGTTGGCCGAGCCGATTTCCGCCAGTTGGCCATAGCCATAGCGGGTGTAGGGAGAATTCGTATTGTTCTGTGCGACAGCCATCCCGACCCCTGTCGTGGCCAAGAGCGCTGCAACGAGCGTGCGTCTGAGTTGTATCATCGATATATGCAAAACTGTTTCTTTTTTTCGTCTTCACATGAAAACTGCCTGCAAAGATGACACTTTTTTGCGTTTGTATCAAAAGAAAATCCCCGTTAAGCCGTTAAAAAAATCAAAACACGGCGTTAACGGGGATATTTTAAGGCGGGAAAAGTTTCGCGAAAGCACCGCCTATGTTTGGCGAAAACGATGCCTCCGCGAAACAATGCCGAGGGGAAGCCTGTCACTTGATGACACCCAGCTCGCGACCCACCTTGACGAATGCCTCGATGCACTTGTCCAGATGCGCGCGCTCATGCCCTGCGGAAATCTGCACGCGGATGCGCGCCTGCTCTTTGGGCACCACGGGATAATAGAAGCCCGTGACGTAGATGCCCTCTTCCTGCAAGCGTGCGGCATAGACTTGCGAGAGCTTGGCGTCGTAGAGCATCACGGCGCAAATGGCGCTCTGCGTGGGCTTGATGTCGAAGCCGGCAGCCATCATCTTGTCGCGGAAGTAGTTGACGTTCTCCACCAGCTTGTCGTGCAGGGCGTTGCTCTCCTTCAGCATCTTGAACACCTCGATGCTGGCGCCGATGACTGCGGGAGCCACGGAGTTGGAGAAGAGGTAAGGACGGCTGCGCTGGCGCAGGAGGTCGATAATCTCCTTGCGGCCCGTGGTGAATCCGCCCATCGCGCCGCCGAAGGCTTTACCCAGCGTGCCGGTGTAGATGTCCACACGTCCGTAGGTGTTGTAGAGTTCGCTCACGCCATGACCCGTGGCGCCCACCACGCCGGCGGAATGGGATTCGTCCACCATCACCAGGGCATCATACTTCTCGGCCAGGTCGCAAATCTTGTCCATCGGGGCGACGTTGCCGTCCATGGAGAAGACACCGTCCGTCACCACGATGCGGAAACGCTGCGCCTGGGCTTCCTGCAGGCAACGCTCCAAGTCGGCCATGTCGGCATTGGCATAGCGGTAACGCTTAGCTTTGCAGAGGCGCACGCCATCAATGATGGAGGCATGGTTCAGGGAGTCGGAAATGATAGCGTCCTCGTCCGTGAAGAGCGGCTCGAACACACCGCCGTTGGCATCGAAGCAGGCGGCATAGAGGATGGTGTCCTCGGTCTTGAAAAAGTCGGAGATGGCAGCTTCCAACTCCTTATGGATGTCCTGCGTGCCGCAGATGAAGCGCACGGACGACATGCCATATCCCCGGCGATCCATCATCTCCTGGGCGGCCTTGATGAGGCGCGGGTTGTTGGACAATCCCAAGTAATTGTTTGCACAGAAGTTCAGCACTTCCTGTCCTTTCACCTGGATAGCCGCCTGCTGGGGGCTTTCTATCAGACGCTCTTCCTTGTAAAGGCCGGCGTCCTTTATCTCGGCCAATGTCTGGGCGAGATATTCTTTCATTTTACCATACATATTCTTATCTGTTTAGATTATCTCCTACAAAGAACACGATTTTTATTCGAATAAGCAAGTTTTCCGGGAAGAATTGTTGGGAAAGCGATGAAAGAATCAAAAAAAGTGCGTATCTTCGCACAGATTCTAAAACATCATTGAATTTATGAAGAACATATTAGTTATCGGCTCTACAGGGCAGATTGGCTCTGAGCTGACCATGGAACTGAGAAAAAGATATGGTAATGAACACGTTGTGGCCGGCTACATCGTAGGCGCCGAGCCCAAGGGTGAACTGTTGGAATCCGGTCCCTCCGCCAGAGCCAACGTGACGGACCGCCAGTCGTTGGAAATGGCCGTGAAAGAGTATCACATCGACACCATCTACAACCTGGCCGCCCTGCTTTCCGTAGTGGCTGAAAGCCGTCCTTCGATGGCGTGGAAAATCGGCATCGACGGGTTGTGGAATGTGCTGGAAGTGGCACGCGAGCACGAATGCGCCGTCTTCACCCCCAGCTCCATCGGCTCCTTCGGCGAATCCACGCCCCACATAAAGACGCCGCAAGACACCGTCCAGCGCCCGCGCACCATGTATGGCATCACCAAAGTGACCACCGAGCTGCTGAGCGACTATTACTATACTAAATATGGTGTGGACACGCGCGCCGTACGCTTCCCCGGCATCATCTCCAACGTCACCCTGCCCGGCGGAGGCACCACGGACTATGCTGTGGAAATCTTCTACGCCGCAGTGAAAGGCGAAAAGTTCATCTGCCCCGTCAAGCCCGGCACCTACATGGACATGATGTACATGCCCGACGCGCTCAATGCCGCCATCTCCTTGATGGAAGCCGCTCCCGCCCGCCTGGTACACCGCAATGCGTTCAACATCGCCTCGATGAGCTTCGACCCCGAAGAAATCTACCAGATGATTAAGAAATACGTGCCCGACTTCGAGATGGAGTATCAAATCGACCCGCTGAAGCAAGCCATCGCCGACAGTTGGCCGGATTGCCTGGACGACACCTGCGCCCGCGAGGAGTGGGATTGGAAACCGAAGTATGACTTGGAATCCATGACCGTGGACATGCTCGAGAAACTTCGTGCAAAACTGAACAAATAAGGCTGACAATGAAGAAACTTGTGGCCGGATGCCTGTTCCTTGCCCTCTTCGCCGCTTCGTGCGGCCAGGGGAAAGGGACAAAAGGTGCTTTCGAGGCGCTCACGCAGATGGTTGACTCGATGAAGACACCGTCGGACGACGACGTGTCCCTCCCCCCCACCGAGGAGACGGACAAGCCGCTGGAAGCGGACGAGTTGTTCGACGACTTCATCTTCAACTATGCTTCCGACCCCGTCCTCCAAAGGCAGCGCACCACTTTCCCCCTGCCTTACGACAAGGACGGGCAACTGACGCACATCGACAAAGGCGCATGGAAACACGACCGGCTCTTCACGGAGGAGAGCGTCTACACCCTCCTTTTCGACCGCGAACAGGACATGGACATCGTGGGCGACACCTCGCTCACTTCCGTCCAGGTGGAATGGCTCTTCCTGCACGAGGCGCGTATGCGGAAATATTATTTTGAACGCACACGGGGCATGTGGATGCTCGACTCCATCGCGCAACAACGGCTGGCCATGAACGCCCCGGATGATTTCCTGTCCTTCTACACGCGCTTCGTGTCGGACAGCATCTACCAAAGCAAGCACATCCACTCGCCTTTGCGTTTCATTACCCTCGATCCCGACGATGAGTTTTCCATCCTCGAAACCACCCTCGACCGGGAGCAATGGTATGCCTTCCGACCGCAGATGCCTGCCAAGTGGCTGACCAACATCTGCTACGGCCAGCGCAACGCGGCACGCTCGCGCACCAAGATATTGAAAGTGAACGGCATCGGAAACGGATACTCCAACGTATTCTACTTCCGCATCCGCCAGGGCGAATGGGAATTGTACAAATTCGAGGACACCAGCATATAATAATATAGTATAATAATGAATAACTTTCCGCTGCGCGCACATAACACCTTCGGCTTGGAAGTATATGCCCACCGCTTCTTGGAGTATGCCTCCGAGGAAGAACTGGCCACCCTGATACACTCCGGGCAAATCGGCACGCCTTGCCTGCATATCGGCGCAGGCAGCAACCTGTTGTTCACGAACGACTATCCGGGCACCATCCTCCACTCGCGCATCCTGGGCATATCCGTCACCCACGAAGATGCCGACTCCGTCTGCCTCCGGGTAGGCGCAGGCGTGGTATGGGACGACTTCGTGCGCCAATGTGTGGAAAAGGGATGGCAAGGTGCGGAAAACCTTTCCCTCATCCCCGGCGAGGTGGGAGCAGCGGCCGTACAAAACATCGGGGCGTATGGCGTGGAGGCAAAAGACATCATCACCTCGGTGGAAACACTTGATGCATCCGGACATCAACAAACGTATCAGGTGGAAGAATGTGCCTACGCCTACCGCAAAAGTTTGTTCAAACGCCCGGAAATGAAATCGGTGTTCATCACCCGGGTCAATTTCCGGCTGAACAAAACACCCCGTTTCCATTTGGATTACGGTGCCCTGCGCGAAGCTTTGGACGGACAGACGCCCAACCTATCCCTTGTGCGCGAAGCTATCATCCGCATCCGCCGGAGCAAATTGCCCGACCCCAAGGAACTGGGCAATGCCGGAAGTTTCTTCATGAACCCCGTCATTCCCCGCGCCCAATTTGAGCAACTCCAAGCGATGCACCCCACCATCCCCCACTATGATGTGGACGGGCATTTGGTGAAGGTACCCGCCGGATGGCTCATCGAGCAATGCGGATGGAAAGGACGCAGCTTAGGCCCTGCCGCGGTTTATGACAAGCAAGCCTTGGTTTTGGTCAACACGGGAGGAGCCACCGGAGCCGATATTGTGCGCCTGGCAGAAGTCGTACAAGCCTCTGTCCGTGAGAAATTCAACATCAATATCCAACCTGAAGTGATATTCGTATGAAGATAACCCTATTAGGAAGCGGAACCTCGACAGGCGTGCCCGAAGTGGGATGCACCTGCCCCGTATGCACTTCGCTCGACCCGCACGACAAGCGCCTGCGCACATCGGCCTTAGTGGATACCGGCGATGCCCGCCTGCTCATCGATTGCGGCCCAGACTTCCGCGAACAGATGTTGCGCCTGGCCGACTTCAGGCAAATCGATGCCGTACTCATCACTCACGAGCATTATGACCACGTCGGCGGTTTGGATGACCTCCGTCCTTTCTGCCGGTTCGGGGAGATTCCTCTTTATGCCGAACACTATACCGGCGAAGACCTGCGCCAACGGATGCCCTACTGCTTGGTTGACCGCATCTACCCCGGTGTGCCCCGCATCTACCTGCAAGATGCCGAACCGGGAAAAGTTTTCTTTGTCAGACACACCGAAGTAATTCCTTTCAGAGTGATGCACGGACGTTTGCCTATATTGGGGTATCGCATCGGGAAAAAGCTGGGATATGTGACAGACATGCTCACCATGCCCGATGAATCCTACGAATGTCTAAAAGGCGTGGATATACTCATAATGAACGCCTTACGCACCAAGCCGCACCCCACTCACCAAAGCATCTCCGAAGCCTTGCAAGCCGCCGGGCGCATCGGAGCAAAAGAAACCTACCTGGTGCACATGAGCCACCATGCCGGCCTTCATGCGGAAATAGAGCACACCCTCCCTCCACACATTCACTTCGCTTACGATGGTTTGGAAATAAAAACCGAAACTTTCTGAAACATTTGTTTTGTTTTATTAGCGAAAATTGCTAACTTTGCCCCGCAACCTTTCGAGGACTGTTATGAAATTATCGCTTTCCATAAAAATAGTTGTAGCGGTATCCATTGCGCTGCTTTGCGCAGGGATAGCGTTGTTTTCATTCATGCGGCTCAACGCTGTGGAGCAACGCAAGGATTTTGACCTCTACACGCTCGTGCCACAAGATGCCGTGGCCGTGTTCGAGACAGGACAACTGGTGGAAACCTTGGAAGCCATGAACCAGATGGAATGCACCAAGGAGGGACACACCCTGCACGTGTCGGAGTTATTCAGCACTTTGAGAACCTACCTCAATTCCCTGATGACAGAAGCTCCACACACCTTGAGCAAACAGATGAACAAGGTGCTCATCAGCTTCCATGGCCCCCATACGGACACCGACCAAGTGCTGTATTGCTCGTTGGGCACAGGTGACAAGGAGTTGGTCGAGCATTTCATCGGGAAATACAGTGCCCCATCCTTCCCGGTGAAAACATCCGAATACCGCGGCCGGAAGATCAGCATCTATCCCATGAGCAATGGACAGTTCCTTGCCGTCTGCCTGGCCAAGGATTTCCTGGCCATTAGCTTCCAGAAACGGCTTTTGGAGCGCGCCATCGACGCCCAGAGCGACGCGCGTGCCCTCACCGATGACTCCGCATTCAAGACCTTGCGCAAAAACAAGTTGCGCGACGTGGAGGCAACGCTTTATGTGCGAACCGGCTCCATAGCCATGGGACAGCCGTCGGACACATTGCACCCCGTCCTCAACCTGAGCGAATGGATAGAGTTCGACCTGAAATTCACCGGACAAGCCATCTATGCCGCCGGCATCAACCACGACAAGTCTGAGACATCAAGCCTGACCAACGCCCTGCACACCCAAACATGCGTTTCCGGGTTTCCTCACAAGCATCTGCCAAGCTCCAGTATCTTGTACAGCTATTGGGCGATAGCTGAAAAGGACAGCCTTTTTGCCCGGGAGAACTTCCTCGCACCGGACGAATATCACCCCAACGCCTATACCGAAGCGCGTGACCACGAGTTGGAAACCTACCTGCAAGCTAACGCGGACACCACCCTACTGACCTGCATCTTCCAACCTCGCCACACCGACACCCAGAAGCCTTGTGCCGTCACCATCATCCCGCTAAAGGATGAATGGAAGGCCCGCCAACGCTTCCTGTCGTGGCTGGGCAGCGTCCCCCGCGAGCCTAACACGCCTCCCTGTCCCCAGTTTGAGCCGGGATATGACCGTTATCCCCGCTCGCGGGCTTACCGCAAGTACCTGATGCCACGCAGCACGCTTGCCACCCGCATGACCGGCTTCACAGGCGCCACTCTTTATACGTATGCTTGCTTTTACCAAGGCTACCTGCTCATCGCTTCGGACGCATTGAGCCTGTCCGCCTACATGGATGCCATGGAGCGCGAAGACTTGCTCCAAGACAGCCCTCAGCACGAAGCTTTGGCAAGCAGCTTGTCGCCGTCCTACACCAGCTTGCTGATGGCCGACATGGGACAGGTGCTGCAACAACCGGCTCCCTACGCACGCTTGCTGCCCACTTTCTTCCTGCGCCATGCCGATTTCTTCAGCCATTTCATGCTGGCCGTCCAGTTTACCCGGCAAGACGGGACAATATGCACCAACCTGACCCTGCTCTATAACCCGGGAAACCTCTCAATAGGAAATGAATGACAAGAACAAAAAGCGTGCCTCCGACATAATGCCTGGAAGCACGCTTTTATACCCTTAAACTTTTTGTACATTCCTTTTAGAAAGGCAGATCATCCTTGGCATCCCCCGCCAAGAAATCCGGAGCCACCGTGGGAGCTGGAGGAGGAACCGGAGCACCCTGAACAGGCGCAGATGCAGCTGCCGTGGCAGGTTCCACTTTCCATGCCCGGATGCGGTTGAACCAGCGGTCTTGCCATTGGTTGGCATCAATGTCGAAAGAAACTTTCAACTCTTGTCCCATCTGTATGTTGAATTGCGCAATCCTGTCCGCCCCGAAGACTTCAAAACACATCCGGCGCGGGTATTGCCCGCTCGCACTATCCTCAATGACGTATTCCTGAGCTTTCCACTCATTTCCTGTCCGATTGGACACTCCCCCTTTTTCGGGAAGCACTGCAATGATTTTTCCGATAAATTCCATTGTTCTCTATTTTTGTTAACGCGGCGAAGTTACGATTTTTTAGGCATACCCTGACGCTTTTCTTCAGATTTCTTTTTTTGCAGCCAACAAATCGGAGCAAAGATTCAAATTCCTATTGCTGAATCGAAGGGACTCTCTTTGCCTTTACTGCTTCCTGCCACCAACTTACGGACGTGCTCCCGGACGACGTTCCTGATAGGCTTTGTACTGTTCTTCGGTCATGATTTTCTTCAGACTTTCCTCATAGGTCTCGCGGGCGGCACGGCGTTTCTCAAAAGCCTGCTTGCGCTCGGCGGCAAATTTCTCCATTTCCTCCTTCGTGGGGGCGGGACGGCGGTCATTGTCGATGTAAGGACAATCGGCGTGGCGAGGAGCACCGCAGCATCCACCCCGGTGAAAATTGCGACGCGGATGATGGCGGCGGTCGGCCCAACGGCGGTCGGCATCCGGACGCGGACCGGGACGCAAGCCGGGTGCGTCACCCCGCTTCTGAAGCCATTCCAAGTTGGCTTTCGTCAGTTCCTTCACCTGCTTCTCGTCCAGGTTGTAACGCTCGGCCATGTCCAAGGCCATCATTTCAGCATGAAGCTTCATGCGCTGTTCCGAATAGTCGCGACGCTCGTCCTGCGCCATCACATTCCCTGCGCCCATGAACAAGGCTGCCAGGAGACATACAATTGTCAATTTCATTGTTTTCATACGTTATATAAGTTAAATGGTTACAGGTCTATGACACAAAGACATGTAAAAAGTTTAATGACCTGTCCGGGCTTTAACATTAAATTAGTAACTTCGCGCCGTATTACTAAAAACATGGAAATGAAAACAGCAAATCTATTGTGTATGTCTGCAACCATCTTGGCAGCGACCTCCTGTGGCGGCGGCAAAGATACGCCCAACAAGGAGGCAGAAGCAAAAGACAGCCTCCTCATCCAGCGGTCGGACATCCAAATCAAGAACCATCGCCTGACCCCCGAAGCCCTTTGGGCGATGGGACGCATCGGCGGCGTGGCCGTGTCGCCCGACGCGGAGAAGGTGGCCTACACCGTGAGCTACTACAGCGTGTCCCAAAACAAGAGCAACACGGAAATCTTCCTGATGAACGCCGACGGCAGCGCCAACGTCCAGTTGACCCGCGACGAATGGCAACAGAACCAGCCCGTCTGGATCAAGGACGGCAAGAAGCTGGCCTACCTGAGCAACGAGAGCGGCACGAGCCAGGTGTGGGAAATGAACCCCGACGGCACCGGACGCCGCCAACTGACCGACTACGAGGGAGGCATCGACGGATTCTCCTTCAGCCCCGACGGCCGGAAGCTGCTCTTCATCTCGCAGGTGAAGACGGTGAAGAGCACCGCCGAAAAATACCCCGACCTGCCACAGACCAGCGGCATCATCGTGGACAGCCTGATGTACAAGCACTGGGATGAATGGGTGACCACCGCCCCGCATCCCTTCGTGGCCGACTTCGACGGCGATGAAATCAGCAACGTCAAGGACATCTTGGAAGGCCAGCCCTACGAAAGCCCGATGAAGCCTTTCGGCGGCATCGAACAACTGGCGTGGAGCCCGGCGTCGGACAAAATCGCCTACACCTGCCGCAAGAAGACGGGAAAGGCCTACGCCACCTCCACCGACTCGGACATCTACCTCTACGACCTGAAGGCGGACAGCACCGTCAACCTCTGCAAAGATCCGGAGGTAAAAGCGATAGTGCCCAAAGAGAAAGATTCACCCGAAGCGGACAAGAACATGGGCTACGACACGAACCCGCAGTTCTCGCCCGACGGACGCCACATTGCCTGGCAGAGCATGGCCCGCGACGGCTACGAGAGCGACCTCAACCGCCTCTACGTCCTCAACCTGGAGAAGAAAGAGAAGTTCTGCGCCAGCGGCAGCTTCGACACCAACGTGGACAGCTACGTCTGGGCATCGGACTCACTCTTCTACCTCACCGCCACATGGCACGGCACCACGCAAATCTACTCCCTCGGCCTCAACGACTGGAAAGAAGGGAAAACGCCCGTCAAGCTGACCGACGGCCTGCATGATTATGCCTCCATCGCCCTCTGCGGCAAGAACCTCATCGCCACGCGCCACTCGATGAGCCAGGCCGACGAAGTCTACGTCGTGGCACCCGGCACCGCCGCCAAGAACCAGTATGCCGAGAGCCGCCAACTGACGCACGAGAACCAGCACATCTACGACCAACTGGAGATGGGCCGCGTGGAAGAGCGTTGGATAAAGACCACGGACGACAAGGAGATGCTCGTCTGGGTCATCTACCCGCCCCAGTTCGACCCGAAGAAAAAGTACCCCACCTTGTTATATTGTGAAGGCGGCCCGCAAAGCCCCCTGAGCCAATTCTGGAGCTTCCGCTGGAACTTCCAAATCATGGCGGCCAACGACTACATCATCGTCGCCCCCTGCCGCCGCGGCATGCCCGGATTCGGCACGGAGTGGAACGAAGCCATCAGCGGCGACTACGGCGGCCAGTGCATGAAGGACTACCTGACGGCCATCGACGAAGTGTCCAAGGAACCGTTTGTGGACCGTGACCATCGCGGCTGCGTGGGCGCCAGCTTCGGCGGCTTCTCCGTCTACTGGCTGGCCGGGCACCACGAAGGACGCTTCAAAGCCTTCATCGCGCACGACGGCATCTTCAACATGGAGATGCAATACCTGGAGACCGAGGAGAAATGGTTTGCCAACTGGGACATGGGCGGCGCCTATTGGGACCTGGAGAACGAAACGGCCCAGCGCACCTTCGCCAACTCGCCCCACCGCTTTGTGGACAAGTGGGACACGCCCATCCTCTGCATCCACGGCGAGAAGGACTACCGCATCCTGGCCAACCAGGCCATGGCCGCCTTCGACGCCGCCCAGCTGCGTGGCATCCCGTCGCAACTGCTCATTTTCCCCGACGAGAACCACTGGGTGCTGCGCCCGCAGAACGGCGTGCTCTGGCAGCGGACGTTCTTCGCCTGGCTGGACCGCTGGCTGAAGCCTGAAAAGCGATAACCGGTTGCGGGTGTCGCAACTACCCGGTTGCGACACTCGTAACTACTCGGTTGTGACACCCGCAACTACTCGGTTGCGATACCCGCAACCTGCCATTAAACAATCACGCCCGCAAGCCTAACGAATCCGGAGATTCGCCAACTTGCGGGCGTATTTCATTGACGGGAGAGCCTTTATCGCAAAGCAGCCAACCTTTCCGCATACTCTGCGGCCATTTCCTCCATCACGTCGGCCACCGTCTGAATGCCTTTCCCCTTCAGCAGGGAGGCTATTTGGCCAATCTCCAGCTCGCCTTCCTCCAAGTTCCCTTCGAAGATGCCCAGCTTGGCACGTCCCTTTCCCAGGAGAGCACGCAGATCATCGGCCGAGGCACCGGCGTCTTCCGCCTTCGCCACCTCGTCCAGGAACTTGCCCTTCACCAGGCGAGTCGGAGCCAGTTTCTTCAGCAAGAGGCGGGTATCGCCCTCCTCCAGGTTGAGGCAATAGTCCTTGAATGCCTCGCTGGCCGAGCTTTCCGCAGTCAGGGCAAAGCGGGTGCCTATCTGCACGCCCTCCGCACCCAAGGCTTGCACAGCCAGTATCGCCGCTCCCGTGGCAATGCCCCCGGCGGCTATCAGCGGGAGGCTCGTGGCGCGGCGCACGGCAGGGATGAGGCAGAGCGTGGTGGTCTCCTCGCGCCCGTTATGTCCGCCCGCTTCGAAGCCTTCCGCCACGACGGCATCCACCCCAGCCGCTTCCGCCTTTTGCGCAAAGAGGGAGGAAGACACGACGTGCACCACCGTGATGCCCCGTTCGTGCAGCCAGCCCGTCCATTTCTTGGGACTCCCGGCAGAGGTGAACACAATCTTGACGCCCTCATCCACGAGGAGCTGCATCACCTCGTCCACCTGCGGGTACATCAGTGGCAGGTTCACGCCGAAAGGTTTCGACGTGGCCGCCTTCGTCTTCCGGATATGCTCGCGCAACGTCTCGGGGTGCATGGAACCTGCCCCCAACAGCCCCAATCCGCCGGCATTGCTCACTGCGGAGGCCAACCGCCAACCGCTGCACCACACCATGCCGCCTTGGATGATGGGGCGCTCTATCCCAAACAAGGAAGTAATTCTGTTGTCCATGATTTCAATAAATGTATAGTATTAAATGATAATTTATCGTTGTAGGGGCGGGGCTTGCCCCCGCCCTGAATACACAAATCCTTCATCTCACCTTCTCGCGCGCCGTGATGCTGTCGCCGTATGCCTCCAGTGCCTCCAGCGTGGCAGCCCGCCGTTTCTTGATGTTCCGGTTCCAGAACTCCTTGGTGAAGATGGCCATGAAGCTGTGTCCGGAAGGAGCTGACGCACCGGCCGCCATCTGCTCTATCCCCCGCAGGAAACTCTGCTGCCAGGTGGGCTTGTCGATGTCAATCTTGCACTGCCGGATGGGGTCCCAGTTGTAAGGCGTGTAGCCCGTGTAGGGACGCAAGACCAGCCGCGCCTTCTTCTGCTTCTCCGTAGGCGTATGGGGCAAGGTCTCGTCGAACCACAGCCACGACTTCTCCTCCGAGGCTTTTGGCTGGCCGAAACTTCGCTCCAGCTCCTTCAGGGCATGGGGATTCAGCTTGATTTCCCCGTCTCCTTCCAGCAAGTGCCGGAGGCGCAAGGAGTCTTCCGGCGTCCAGTCCTGGGCGCAAAGCGGACATACCAAGCCCGCCAACAGGCCGAACAGACAGACCAGTCGCTTCAGTAGAGGCATGAGGATTGCAATTATATCACCACCACATGTAGCCGCTGCCGCACAGCGGTTCGTTCCAACAAGGATCTATCGTCCACACCGTGCGCGGATACTTCCGGCTCTCCCACCAATGGCGGTAGCGCGCCACGGCATCCTTCACCTCCTCGTCCGAGAGGAAATAGATGCCCTCGTAGTTCTCCGCGTCCACATGCACCATCTTGCAACCCATCGAAGCGTTGTGCCCCAGGCGGATGGTCTCCACCGTCCATAGCAGGCATTCGCCCAGGCGGAGTTTTCCGCCTGCCGAATAGGACACCGGCGCCAGGGGGAAGGAGGGGATGACGCTGAGGTCGTCGGCATACTCCAGCAGTTCGCCGATGTCCTTCATCGTGAACTTCGGCATCTGCCCCACTCCGTCCGGGCTTTGCGTGGACAGGTTGCCGTCCTTCAATTGTTTCACAAAGATTTCCACGTCCGGGTGCTCGTAGTCCAACACCTCTTCCGTGCACGAGGCTAACGGCAGGAAGAGCAGAGTCACGCCTATCAGGCAGCTCCATCTATATAATCTTTCAATCCAATCTTTCTTTTTCATAATCTTATCCAAATTAGAAGGCCATACGCAAGCCGCACAGCAAGTTCAAGTTCGTGGGACGCTCCGTGCGCAAGGAGGGCGTGGAGGCGTCCGAATCAAAATGGTGAGAGACGGTAGGCTCGGCAAACAAAGCCAGGCGGTCGTTCATCTTGTAGCGCACGCCCAATCCCGCCATGACGGAGCACTGCACAGGCTCTGCCTCGAAACTGTTGTCCGGCGCGCCCGCCACGCATTTCTCCACCGCCCCTCCGGCCAAGGCATAGAAGTCCACCTTGTCATTGCCAGCCAGCAAGACATTGAGCCGCACGGGGATGCCCAGCGTGTGCAGGGTCTCGCCCCGCGCCTCGGCCAGGCGGCTGTATTGCACGCCCGCCTCCAGCGAAAGGCGTTTGCTCAGCCGGCGCTCCACACTCAACCCGGCGGTGAGCGGCGCGCGAAAACCGCCCTTGGGCAGGGACGTGCCGATGCCCGCCTTCAACGCCCAACGGGGATGCTTCAGGAGCGTGGCGCAATCTTCCACCGTCACCCCGTCGTCCTGCATGGCGGCCCGCGACGCCCCGTCTCCGGCCTCGCGGTAACCTTCTCCGGCAGGAAACAGGGAGTTGTCCGCCCGGCGGGCCTGCGGATGTCCGCCGTATTGCCGCTGCGTGATGGTGATGGATACGTGCACCGACACCGGTTCCCCGCCCGAAGGCTCCGCCTGCGCCACCACACTGGCCCGTACAGGCGGGGCGGGAGTTTCCGGCGCACGGGTTTCCGGCTCTTGCGCCTCCACGGACGCCAGATGGCGGGACGCCTCACGCGCTTCCTGCGGGGCAGGCTTCCGCCACACGGCCATCGTTATCCCCAACACCAGCAATACCGCTGCCGCTGCTGCCGCCCACCGGTACATCCGGCGACGGACCGGACGGACGAACGGCGATGAAGAAGAAGCGGCCACATCCCGCTCCAGCGTCTCCCAAAAGCCGTCGCGCACCTCCAGTTCCGCATGATCCAGGCGGCTCTTGAACAGGTCGGTTATTTCACTTTTGTCTCTCATGTGCCAAATATGCTTTGATTCGTTTTGCCAACATACACTTGGCGCGATGCAACTGCGAGGTCGAGGAATGCTCCTTGATGTGGAGCAAGTCCGCGATTTCCTTGTGGGATTTCTCCTCGAACACATACAGGTTGAACACCGTCCGACATCCTTCCGGCAATTCGGCCACGAAGCCCATCAACACCTCTTCCGGAATCTGACTCCCCGCCTCGGCAATGTCCGCCTCGTCGGGGATGTCCGGCATCTGCCCTTCGTCCACCAGCAAGCGGCTGAAACGCTCCTGCCGCCGGAGGTAGTCGATGGCCTGCGTCGCCATCACCCTGCCGACCCACGCCTCCAACGGGCATTCGCCCCGGTAGGTGAATCGGGTGAAAATCTTGACGAACCCGTCGTGCAAGACGTCGTGCGCGGCGTCCATGTCGCCCACGTAGCGGTAGCAGACGGCCAGCATCCGCCGGGCATAGCGGGTATAAAGCGCCTTTCGGGCAGCATCCTTCCCTGCCCGGCATCCTTCAACCAACTCTATTTCACTATCCACTACCAATGTTTCTTGTCGGACGCCTCATCGCGTCGTTTACTGGTTAGACGCAGCATGAGAGAGAATGCTGCAAACAGGAGTGTAAAAACTCGTTAAATACATTAGACTTTGGCGCGGATTACGCAGATCCGTGCAATCCGCGTAATCCGCGCCTATATCTCCAAGAATGGCCGAGCCGTCAGCACGCCTTGAAGCTCATGTCCAACCCCTTGACGGAGTGCGTCAGGGCGCCCACCGAGATGAAGTCCACGCCCGTCTCGGCATAGTCGCGCAGGGTGTCGAAGGTGATGCCGCCGGACGATTCGGTCTCATAGCGTCCGCCCACCATCTCCACCGCCTGGCGCGTCAGCTCCGGCGTGAAGTTGTCAAACATGATGCGGTCCACGCCGCCCACCTCAAGCACCTGGCGCAGCTCGTCCAGGTTGCGCACCTCGATTTCAATCTTCAGGTCCTTGCCTTTCTCCTTGCAATACTCCTTGGCACGCAGGATGGCCTTGTCGATGCCCCCCGCAAAGTCCACGTGGTTGTCCTTCAGCAGAATCATGTCGAACAGGCCGATGCGGTGGTTCACGCCGCCGCCAATCTTCACGGCCATCTTCTCCAGGATTCTCATGCCAGGCGTCGTCTTGCGGGTGTCCAACACGCGGGTATGGGTGCCTTTCAGTTGTTCGGCATACTTGTGGGTCATGGTGGCAATGCCGCTCATGCGCTGCATGATGTTCAGCATCAGGCGCTCCGTCTGCAACAGGGATTGCACCTTGCCCTCCACCACCATGGGCACGTCGCCCGGCTTCACCGCCGAGCCGTCCGGCATGAAGACCTCCACCTTCAGCGTGGGGTCGAAGCGGCGGAACACCTCCTTGGCCACCTCGATGCCCGCCAAGATGCCCGGTTCCTTGATGAGAAGTTTGGACTTGCCCGTCTCCGTGGCGGGGATGCAGGACAGCGTGGTGTGGTCGCCGTCGCCTATGTCTTCAGCAAAAGCCAGGTCTATCAGCCTGTCTATCAATTCTTGTTCTTTCGTCATTGTTCTGTCTTATCTATCCTAATTTGATGAATGTAATACCTGTTTTGCAACCTCCGGAAAAAGCAATTCACGCGGAAGGTGCCGCCCGTGGTCTTCAGCGTGCCGACGATGAAGCTCGATTCGCCGCGCTTCCCTTGGTGGTTGACGTCGAACGACTGGACCTTCTTCCCGGTGAAGAAAGACGCCAGTTCCCCCTCCGCCAGTGCCTTGTCCGCACTGATGGCCTTGTTTCCGATGGTCAGGTCCACCTTTTCGCCCAAGTAGCTGACCAGTTCCCTAAGGTTTCCTTTCCGGAAAGCCTCAGCCACGCCCGCGGGCACGTCTTGTGCAAGGGCGAACGCCAACCAGACAAAAAGGCTGGCCAACAGCAATATGACTCGCTTTCTCATGTCCACAAGCATTAATGGTTGGCGGCAAAGGTACGTATTTCCTGCCAATAAAAAAAGCCAAGGCTAAAGAAATGTGTTTCAGGGCTTAGGCGGAGGTACAGCGCTACCGTCAAGTTAGAAGTGCAACTCCGCCACCGCCTTCCTTCGTCCTTGGAGCGTAGCGGAAAGGGCGGAGGAAGGCGGTGGTAGCCTGGCAACGGGTCATCCGGCAATACAAAATAAAAAAGGGAGACCGCCGTCTCC
>CASEYC010000024.1 GCA_949292025.1 uncultured Bacteroides sp.
CGATGTGGGCGTGCAGGTTGGGCTTCCATGTGGCATTGTCGCCGGGTATTCCGTAATGCCCCTCGTCACGGTGGATGAACACTTGCAGGGCTGTGACACCCCAACGCTCGTTACACACCTTGCAGAACTTGCATAATTGTTCCATCGTGGTATCTTCCTTGATTACCACCACACCCTCTTTGAGCGGAGTGCTGCCACGGACAATGGTCACCTTGCCTGTCTTTTTGTTCACCCGTTCACGGTCTTTGGTCTGCATCGCACGGCCTGTCTTTTCCTTGACCATTGCGGCTATCTGATTGTAGTAGTCGGTCAGTGAGGTATCGCCTAATTGTGATGATACCCACATTTCGTTTCTTTCCATAAGGTCGGTGCGGATATAGAATTTCTCCTTGCGGATATTGGCGAGATATTCTGCCGACCGTTTGTTATGCGGGCTGCTGCTTCCAAGGTTGCAGGGCTTTATGTTGATGGATGTCTTCTGTGCCATAGGGCTTGTTTGTTTTTGAGTTTCACTTTGGGTTATTAGGGCAGAGCCATAATCGGAGGGTGCAGGGAGAGGGTCACTTCCTGCTCCGGGTTCTTAGGGGTGGAAGCCACTAAGCGGAGTTTCCAAAGAGGGGGTCACTCTTTGGTCGGGTTGCACAGGGCTGAAAGTCCTTGCCGGGTTCTTATGGCAGCGTCCTAAGTGGGACGGGGCAACGCCCAGCCCCTCGGGAGAGCCCACAACTTTGGAGCGAAGCGGAGAAGTTATAGTGGGCTATACATGGGCAAGCCCATTCATTCACGCCACGACGACGGAGTACCGCTGAAATCCGCCCTCTGCGCCCGTCAAATTCCCGTGCCTGTGTCGGTATCATCCACGCCGTCAATCGTGCCGTCCTGCGCTTCTTTGTGGCTCTCTGCGTGATTTCCGTCAGGCATTGCATCCTCTTTGCCTATGATATAGGGATGGTCGGAATTTTCCTCGCTGTCCAGCTTGTCAGCGGAATGGTCGGAGCACACAGACGAACAAAGGGAAAAAGAAAGGGCTGCTGCGCCGCTTGCCGTGGTGTCCGTTTCCTGTTCTCCGCATTGACGATTGTCCGGCACGGAACATTGCACGTTCTGTGGCAACATTTCATTGTGGTTTGGTGTCCGTGTGCCGTCCGCCTGTTCTTTGGCATTAGCCGATGGCTTGACATAATGAGGATTGGTCATGAGGACACCACCGACATACCAGCCTGTAAGGAAATGCAGGGTGTGTATGGAAGTGCGGTTGTTGGTTCGGGTGGTCAGCACACCGAGCCTGTTAAAACTGTCTATGAGTTTGCCTACCGTTTTTCGGTTGCAACCCAAGTATTCCGCAAGTTCCACATCGGAAGCTGCGACTTCTCCCACCTCCAAGGCTATTCCTATACCCTTGATGTTACAAACGGTCTTTGTCCGCACGGCATTGGTCATCAGCCTGTGCAGGCATCTTTGCCTTTGGACGGAAAACCTGCCCTCCAAAATAAAATCCCACTGCTCGTCCGAAAGGATGGTGCAGTAGTGTATCTTCGGTTTGTCTTTATCCATAATCTATGATTTTAGGTGTTACAATGGTCGGCTACCTGCCCATGCCTTGCCGCTGTTCGGGCATGTAATACTCCCTGTCCGCAGCTATGTGGTTCAGCACATCCTGCAAACGGTCGAGCTGGTCGTGGTCGAGTACACGGATAGCGTTGATGGTTATCTTCTGCGTGGCAATCCTGCGGTGGGCAATGTCGGTTTCGCTCATCGTGCCGCCACCGTCCGCATGGACGGAACGGAGGTAGGCGTTTACTGCTTCCGTCTGTTCTTTGGATGGGTACGGTGCTGCCCATCGGTCTTGGATGTAGTCAACCATTCGGCTGACCGCATCAGCCAATATAGGGTCATGCCTTGCAATGACGGGTATCAAGTCCTCTTTCCTCATAATGCCTGCTTTGTCTGTAAAGAACTTGGCTTGTGTTTCTTGCCGTTGCGCAAGGCTTCAAGCCGCCTGTTGAACTCTTCCTCGCTTCCTGTTCCCGATGTTTCCCCCTGCTCAATCCAGCCGATGATTTCATCCTCGAAGAAGTAGAGTTTGTTGCCCCTCTTGTGGTACGGTATGCGCTTCTCGGAAGTCATTGCGTAGATGGTGGAAGCGGACTTGCCGAGCAAGGCTGCGACATCATCCAAGGCAAGCAAGCGTCTGCCTTTCTGCTGCGTGGCTTTGCCCAACGCTTCGTCCACCTTGTCCGCAAGCTGCCCGACCTTTTCAATCAGGAGGGAAACAGCCTGCGGCAGTTGTTCAAATGTGATTTTATCCATAAGCCATAGTGTTTATTTGAGTGTAATCTGTTCGGAAGCCTTGCGCTTCAGGTCGTTCACGACATCGGCATAAACCTGCGTGGTCGCCACGTTGCTATGGGTAAGCATCTTTGATATGGTGTAGAGGTCGGTGCCTGCGGCGAGTTGCAGGGTTGCGTAGGTATGCCTACGAGAATGGGAAATCATTGACGAAGCAATGGGGAACGGAATGGTGAGTTAAAAACGTAAACGGTTAGTAATGAGCGGATTTTCAATATCTGGAAGAGTTGGCAGAAACGGATTTTGGAGAAATGCTGAATTGGTTCAGTTACCAAACCGTTAACAAGTTGTTACCGGAAAAGGCGGTGTTAACCGATAGGTCGAAAAAAGTTTGCCGACGGTTTCTTTTTCTGTGAAACACAGCATTTTGCGTAGCGATGAACGCTTACATCAATAGTAAATTTGCAACCAAAAAATGTAGGCGTATGAAGATTGAGAAATTCAAGGTCTTGCTCTACCTGAAGAAGACCGAACCCGACAAGTCGGGTAAAGCTCCCATCATGGGACGCATCACGTTGAACCGGACAATGGCGCAGTTCGGCACGAAGCTGTCCTGCACCCCGAAACTGTGGAACGCACGGGAAAGCCGCCTGAACGGAAAGAGCCGCGAAGCGGTGGAGACAAACGCGAAAATAGAGAAACTGCTGCTCGCCGTGAACGCGGCATTCGAGGAGTTGCAGGGACGGAAACGCGATTTCGACGCCAAGGCGGTGAAGGATTTGCTGCAAGGCAGCATGGAAACACAAATGACGCTGCTCCGCCTGTTCGACAGAATGATTGAGGAACGGAAAAGCCGCATCGGCATCGACGTGTCCCCGTCCTCGATGAGCACGTACCATTACGCGCGGCTGACGCTGGGCGATTTTGTCAAGAAGAAATACAAGACGGGCGACATCGCCTTCGGCGCCCTGAACGAACAGTTCATCCGGGAGTACCAGGCTTACACGGAGGGTGAACGGGGCTATTCCAACCAGACCACACGGCATTACCTCGCCCTGCTGAAGAAGGTCTGCCGGATAGCCTACAAGGAAGGCTTGTCGGAGGTGTGGCACTTCGTGCATTTCAAGCTGCCCAAGCAGAAGGAGAGCACACCGAGAGCGTTGAGCCGTGAGGATTTCGTGAAACTGCGGGATGTGGAGATACCGGAGAAACGGCGTTCCGTCGTCATCACGAGGGACCTGTTCCTGTTCGCGTGTTATACGGGAACGGCCTATGCGGACACCGTGTCGATAACACGGGAAAACCTGTTCACGGACGACGAGGGCAGCCTGTGGCTGAAGTACCGCCGCAAGAAGAACGAGCTGAAAGCCCGCGTGAAGCTACTGCCGGAGGCCGTCGCACTGATAGAGAAGTACAAGGACGACACACGGGAAACGCTCCTGCCCCCGCAGCATTACCGCACACTCCGGGCGAACATGAAAATCCTGCGCGTCATTGCCGGACTGGAAACCGACCTCTGGTATCACATGGGGCGGCACTCGTTCGCCTCGCTGGTCACGCTCGAAGAGGGAGTACCCATCGAAACCATCAGCAAGATGTTGGGACACAGTAATATACGGACGACGCAGGTTTATGCCCGTGTCACGCCGAAGAAGCTGTTCGAGGACATGGACAAGTTCATCGAGGCGACCGCCGACCTGGAGCTGGCATTGTGAAGGGATTCCCAAGCGGGTCTTATTCACCAAGCACCGCGTCGAACAAGGTTGCAGGGTTGATTTTCAGCAATCCTGCAATCTGCCTTAGCGAAATTTATTATATTCACCATCTAAAAAACGAAAGATATGCGCAGCACATTCAAGATATTGCCTTACATCAACAAAAAGAGAATCAAGCCGGACGGCACGTGCGCCGTCCTCTGCCGGGTGTCCATCGACGGGAAGAACATCCTCATAACCACGGGGCTGACCTGCCGCCCGGAGGATTGGGACAGCAAGAAGGGAGCCATCCGCACGGCACGTGAGAACAACCGCCTGACGGAGTTCCGCCAGAATCTGGAACAGACCTACGAGCGTCTGCTCAAGGAACAAGGGGCGGTCAGCGCGGAACTGCTGAAGAACGCCGTGACGGGAGTGGCGAGAATCCCCCAGACCCTGCTCCAAGGCGGCGAGGCGGAACGGGAACGGCTCCGGATACGCTCGGAGGAGATACATTCCACCTCCACCTACCGGCAATCGAAGACCACGCAGCTCAACCTGCAACAGTTCCTCCGGTCCAGAGGGATGGAGGACATCGCCTTCACCGACATCACGGAGGAGTTCGGGCACTCGTTCAAGCTCTTCCTGAAAAAAGACCTGGGCTATGCGACGACGCACGTGAACCATTGCCTGTGCTGGCTGAACCGCCTTATCTATATCGCGGTGGACGAAGGGGTGCTGAGGTGCAACCCGCTGGAGGATGTGCCCTACGAGAAGAAGAACCCGCCCAAGATGCGGCATATCCGCCGCAGCGAGCTGAGGCGTATCATGGCCACGCCGATGGAGGACGAGAAGGTGGAGCTTGCCCGGCGCATGTTCATCTTCAGCTCGTTCACGGGACTTGCCTATGCGGACCTGTACCACCTCTATCCGTGCCATATCGGCAAGACGGCGGAAGGAAGGCCCTATATCCGCAAGCAACGCGAGAAGACGAAGGTGGAGGCGTTCATCCCGCTGCACCCGGTGGCGCAGCGGATATTGTCGCTCTACAACACGGAGGACCATTCCCGCCCGGTGTTCCCGCTGCCCATCCGCGACATCCTCTGGTTCGAGGTACACGCCTTGGGCGTCATGATGGGCATCGAGCAGAACCTCTCCCATCATTGCGCACGTCATACCTTCGGGACCCTGCTGCTTTCGGAGGGCATCTCGATAGAGAGCACGGCGAAGATGATGGGCCATGCCAACATCAACAGCACCCAGGTCTATGCGCAGGTGACGGACGGGAAAATATCCAAGGACATGGACCGGCTGATGGAAAGGCGCAACAGCCGGAAGGACGCGGAAATGAATTGAAGTCGAACGGAATAAATAACAGAAACATGGAAAGACAAGTCATCACATTGGACGAATACGGAAGGCTCCACGTGCCGGAAGCTCCCGGCTCCTCCATCTGGATGGGCGAGCCTGAACTGGTAGAACTGTTCGGGGTGGTCGCCCCCACGCTCCGCGCGGCGGTAAGGGCGGTATATAAGAGCGGCATCGTGACGCCCCACGAGGCGGAACGGCGCGTAAGCCTGCCCGACGGGAACCGGCTGGAGGTGTACGGCATCACCCTGATTGTCGCCCTCGCTTTCCGTCTGGACACCTGCGGGGCCCGGCGGCTGCGGGATTATGTCATCGGCAGGTTCGGTGCCTCCGGAGGCGGAGGGAAAGGGATGCAGTTGCTCATCGTGCGGGGCAGCCGGCATACGGGGTACGCATGAAGGGATAAGGCTGCCATCCTATATGCAGGCGCGGCGCACGGCGGGAGCATCGTCCCCGCCTGTGCGCCGCGCTTGTGCTTCAAATTATGTCCGTCCGATAATAGGACGTCAGTCCCCGTGGCGGAACGCCTCACGGTAGCCCTCGCGCAGCATCCGCTCGATGTCCGACTCGCGGTAGAGGATTTTCCCTCCCAGCTGGATGTAGGCCATGCGGCCCGCATCCCGGTGTTCCTGC
Source organism: uncultured Bacteroides sp. (assembly GCA_949292025.1). Classification (GTDB taxonomy): domain Bacteria; phylum Bacteroidota; class Bacteroidia; order Bacteroidales; family Bacteroidaceae; genus Bacteroides. The sequence goes on from CASEYC010000024.1 coordinate 5,985, forward strand.
AAGGTGCGCCGGCTGGTCTTCAGCAGTTGCGCCGTTTCCCTATCCGTCAGGTAGCGTTCGCCGCCCAGCACGGGGCGGTAGTTCTCCGTCAGCAGTTCGATTTCCGCCAACGTCCGTTCCAACTTTCCGAGAAGCCGGGCCACCGGCCCGCTTTCCCGTGTCATCAGTTCATTCATTTCGTTCATTGTCTTTCGGTGGATTTAGTGGTACAATCATGCAATGCGGGGTCAGATGCTTTTCCCGTTCATGGCCGCCCGCCTGCGGCGTTCCTCGACGACGGGAATGATGCGCTGCACGTCCTCCGCGCGGTAATACACCTTGCGCACAATCTGTGAATACCCCAACGTGCCGTTGCTGCGCAAGGTCTGCAAGGTACGGGGGCTGACCTGGAGGATGCGGCACACCTCCGCGCTGTCCAGCCATTCGCCCAGACGCTTCGCCTCCGACTTCCGTCGGATTTCCTCCAACCGGTTTACGAGGCGGTTGATACGTGCCATGATTTCCTCAAACGTCTTTCTCTCGATAACTACTACTGCTTCCATAAATCTGTTGTCTTTAATTGTGAATACTGCCGCAAAGTAAAGTGGTTCCGGCGGAATATGGTGCATCCGGGCCGTGCGTGGCAGCATTTGGCACCGGACTGGAAGCTTGTGGCTTCAGTCACCGGCCTCAAATGGGCGGACGCGCCGAAGTACGGAAGCGAAAAGAGAAAACCTTGCGGCGGGGATGGCAGGTTTGCCGGCAAGTCGGGCGTGTGTAAAGGGGAATGAAAATCTAAAAAAAGCATAAAGGGGGACGGATTGGATGGAATGCCGCCGGATTTTTGTACATTAGGAGCCTGCAAACGTCAAAACACGGGTTGCCGAAGGTTGCCCGGCCTGAGATTTTATGCCTATGGTGGAAAAATTTGAATTGCTCGAAGAGGCGGAAGTGCAGTTTGAGGACAGCGACTGCGCGGATTCGGTATGGCACGGCGTGGGGTTCTGCGAAAGCCTGTTCTGCCGGAAGAAGCCGGCATCGGAACTGACGCTGGTCATCCGGAAGGAGGGCATCATGTATTTCCTGTGCGCCGACCTGCCGGAGTTTCTGGAACTGTGCCGCCTGCACGGATGGTATGCCGTGTCGCACCAGCCGTTCAGCGACACGCTGGAAATCGGGCTTTGCCTGATGGAAGCCGGAAGACACGCCGGGTGGTACTCGCTGGGACATTCAAGCGAGCGCAACGCGGTGTACCGGGAACTGCTGGAATACACGTTCGAGCGGAGCGAACGCCAGGCTTTCTACCCCTACGAGACGTCGTTCAAGGGGCAATGCGTGATTGACGGCTGCACGTGCCATTACCTGCACGACTACCATCCCACGTGGATGGAAAAGAAGGACGAGCACCAGAAGCGGGTGAGCAACCTGATATTCCGTTTCAAGGAAGGCGGGCATTGCGGGGAGCTGGTGGGGCATCTCCTTGCGTTCGCCCTGCTCCATGCCGGGTTTGAGAAGGGGCGGAAAGGCACGGTGCTGATACCCGTCCCCGCCTCGACACGCGAGAGGCAGCGCAGGCGTTTTCCGGTGGCCTGCTACTACCTGTCGCGGGAACTCGGCATCGAGGACGGCTACAAGGCGATATGGATAGCCGAAGACCGGGAACAGATGAAAGGCCGTGAGAAGAGCGGCGGCGAGATACTCTCGAACCTGCAATTCACGAGGCGGTACATCCGGGGAAAGCATGTCGTGCTGCTGGACGACGTGCTGACTACGGGAGCCAACTTCCTGTACCTGTCCCGGAAGATGAAAGAGCTTGGGGCGGTATCGGTCGCGGGGGTGTTTTTAGGGAAAACAGTGTCATAATTTAAACAAAATATGATGAACGAAGAAATTGCTAAATTCCTTAATGAATATGTGGAAATTTCAAATCCGCAATATGCCGTTATGTTAAAAGGGGCTTGGGGATGTGGAAAAACCTTTTTTATCCAGCGATGGATAGAAGCATCAAAAGAAAAAGAAAAAGGAGAGGAACAACTGGAATGGAATCCTATTTATGTGTCCTTATATGGTTTGACGAGTGTTCAGCAGATTACAGAAAGCATAAATAAAGAAATGTATCCCTGGCTATATAGCAAGGGAGCAAAAATTATCAAGACTATCTTAAAAACGGCATCAAAAATAGCCTTGAAATATGATATAGATGTGGATAATGACGGGAAGAGCGAAGCAACTGCTACCTATAATTTAGATTCTATCCTATTGTTGAAAGGGGACAATAAAGAAATAAAAGGCAACAAGATTCTTATTTTCGATGATTTTGAAAGGTGCAATGTCAATTTTGAAACTTTATTGGGATACATCAATTACTTTTCAGAACATTGCAAATGCAAAATAATCATTATCGGTGATGAAGCTAAGCTGAATGAAAAAGAGAGCGAAAATAAGGGATTGAAATTCAAAGATTTTAAGGAAAAGACAATAGGCCGCACGTTTGAAATAAAAACAAACGTTGATGAAACCGTTGATTTCTTCATCCAAGAATTATCGCCCAACAACCGGAATTTATTATCGGAAAACAAAGGACTCATTGTGCAAATCTTTCAGGCATCCAAACTTAATAATTTGAGAATATTGCGACAATGCCTGAATGACTATAACAGAACTGTAATGTCTTTGCCGGAATCATATCACAATTCGCCCAAATACAAAAAGATTATAACTTCGTTATTGGCAAATTTTATTGCTGTGTATTGCGAATACAAAAGTGGGAATACGCATATTGCTGAATTATTTGACGGCATATCTATCATGTTCAATGATTCAAAACAGAACCAAGAACGAGAAAAAATTCTTTCTAAATACCGTTTCATAGGAATCGGTCAAGGCTTAGGAATACTTGACAGTTTCATTGTAGGCAAAATCGTTCATTATTTGGATTGCGGATTCTTTGATACGGAATACATGCAACAATATTTTTCCATAGAGGATGCCGATATTGAAAGTTGGGAACATTTATATGATTATTGGCGGTTAGACAATAAAGAATATGAACAGTATTATCATGAAACCATAACCTACTATTTGAAAGACAGATGCCAAGATTTGAAAGAATTATTTGTCATTATCAGTATTCTGTCCGTTCTGAGCAGTTTAGAACTCGTATCTGTTTCCGAGAATGAAATAATTGCGCAAGGCAAGAAATCCATAAATAGATTGATGGCTGATGTCATTGAAATGGAAGATTTGTTACAGAGCCTTGAAACGGCGCAGAGGGGACTGAGGCCTATTTATGATGAAAAAAATCATATACAAGCGGTTTTGTGGCAGTATTTCAAATCTATATTTGACGAAAGAATATGCCAATGCCCAAATAAAATGTCTGTTGCATTGGAAAATTTGAATGACGAAAGTTGTGAACGTCTTGGGGTCATACAAAACGAAGTTGTACCTATGAAAAAGGTCTTATATAAAGAAACTCCATTCTTTGAATCTGTAAATCCAGAAAGGGTAGCCAATCGAATCATTGGTTTATCCAATGAAGCAAAGAACACATTCTACCAATTTTTGCTATATCGGTACGATAGGACATCTAACGGTAGTGAATTTGTCCGTGTGCCTTCAATGTATATGGCAGATATGCCTAATCTAAAATTGATAGGTGAACATCTGAAAGATGCCGCAGAGCATACAAAATTGATTGAAAGATTTGCTTTAAGACAAATAGTAGCATTAATAGAAAAGATTTCTCAAAAAGCAGTGAACTAATGTATGTGCTTTTTCAGAATGAATTGGTTGTAGCTACCGATGCCTTATTTTTCTGAATATTCTTTGTTTGTCATCAATCTCAATCAAACCTGTCTTGCGTATTAAGAACTTGTAAACGACGCCATGGTTCAAAGCTTCTTTCCTGTTTTCTTCCCATGCAGGATAACGAAAACAAAGAATCTGTCCGTCATAACGCCTTTGTATTCTCGGAGGAAATAATTCAGGTTCTACATTGCACACAAGGGTATCTTTGTTTACATGCCATCTTCCAATAAGATAATTTCCACCTTCTCCGTCCAAGTTAAAGATATTACCGATATATTCAAAAGTGCCATCAGCGACAAGTTTCATCATCGTCCATACAAGCTCTTCGCCTGCGATATGTAATGTCTGCTGATAGACTCCGACTAATGTTGAAAGGTAATCCCCTTTTTTTACGGGCAGATGTTCTGTCCTATTATCACCACAAGGCCAACCATTATATGATTTGGGAAAATTCCAAACATGAATATCGGTCGGGGTATCGCTGTTTGCGATACATTCCACTTGAAAAAGGAACGGAGACGCTTCCAACACCTCCAAAACAATCGTATCTCCTCTCAAACACTTGATTGCAAAAACAGTCGTATCTAATGGAATCCTGTTTTGTGGATTACTTTTACAAAATAGATTGTACCTATACTGTGCCACAATATCCTCTTCCTCCTTCATATCGTTCACTATATTCCCATGAAAGATGATAGAATCTTGTCCTGTTTGACCCTTTATTATCAGGAAAGGTAACAATAGCAATATAAGACAAAAAGGCATTCTCATAGATGTCTGTTACATAGTTGTCTGCTGCCAGTCCATTTGTCTGGTTGAATAGGTTATCCAGATTACGGCACGATTTCGTAAACCGTCCGGCTGTCGTTGTGGAAGATGTCCTGCTCAATCTGCCGCCCGACTTCCACGATACTGTCAATGTCCGCATTGACCTTCAGGCTGAGGACGGGGGCATATTCCGGATGGTCGTAGTCGATGGGGATATTGTTATAGGTCGTTTCGACAACGGGATAGCCGTGTTCCTCGGCGAACCGTTTCAACGAGTCCAGATAAGGAAGCTGCTCCTTGCCCATGGCTTCAAAGTCGATGTAGAACTTCCCGTTTTCCTGCATGAAATAGATGCAATCCGTGCCGTTGCTACAGATGCCCGTGAAGTCAAACTCCGTGCGCCCTGCCTGCACGTTCCTCAGCACTTCAGGGAGCTTGTCCATCGTGATACGCGCGGCGGTTGTGGCAGGAGGAAGCACGGCGCTCCAGTCCTGCTGCGCCTGCTTGCCCGTGTTCCTGCACCCTGACAGCCCGAAAACAAGAGCCAGCATTTCCATCATTATAACTTTCATACTTTTCATGTCCGTTCCAATTTTTATAGGTTCGTATTCTGTTTTTATTCATTTCCGCAACTAATCGCTATTGGGGTGATTAAGTCGTTTGTTTCCGGCATATAGTTTCATAACATACGAGATTGTCATTGCCACCGCAAGATAAAGCATGATGATTGCGCCAACAATCCAACAAAAGTAGAAATTGTTTTCATCAGACGGTATCATATTCTCCGGCAGCATCCCTGTGCGTTCATATTCCGCTTCGTATGTGCCAAGTGTCGGCAATGAACTAAACCATAATAGGCTCCAAAGGTTAAAAACAGCTTGCAGCAGAAGAGCGGACAACCGACACAACGTATTGCGTATAGCCATGTCATACAATACATAAATGGGGCAAATGCCAATCAGTACCATCATGCTTGCCAAAGGTCTGCGGTCGTCATGGGCAATCCATGCCCCCTCTTGCATTTCTATCGCATAATATTCAAAGTATAGAATAACAGCGAAAAGCAAGAAGTATATCGTGAACTTTATAGCATTGGTTTTTCTCATTGAATTTGTTTTTCAAGTTGGCAATCTTAATTTTACCGCCTAAAATTACGGAAAAATAACGGAGGGGAAGACCGTAGGGCAGGAAAATTTTGTGAATTATCTATTCCGGCCGGTCAAATATTCGCAAATGAATAGGTACATTCCATAAATCACGATAGACAATCCCATATAGACGAATGCCCTACGAGGGAATATATCCAGATGATTGACCCACAGCAGTACGGGCATTATCACCGGGAGAGCAATCAGGAGTTTTCGCCGGGTAAGCCGTAGGATGAACATGCCCGCCAGCAAAGTCAAGAACAGAACGACAATGCTGAACCGGAAAAGGATGCCTATCGAAACGTCCATGTGCGCAATCGGTTTACATACATTGATTTGATTGAGGCACACGCAATATGCCGCACAGCAGATTATATTCAATATGACAGGGACAAGTATTTTCATGTCATTCAATACCGTACAGCTTCTTTTTGGCGCAGACAAAAGAATCCAAATCATAAAAGGATTCTTCGATGCGGTTCATATACATATCGTCTATTCTGTCATCATAATCCCCGTTAATCCAAATCCTATAATATTTTTTCCCATTTATACCATCAAGATAGAATCTCGATTGGATTAAAATATCATTTGCGTGGTTCCTAAAATCTTTAATATTATCCCAATTATCAAATGTTGGGTTATATTCATCGCCTTCTCTAAAATCCTTAGTCATATATTCCGTTTCCTTGTAGAAGATACGTTCCAATGCTTTGTATTTCTTCAAGGTGTCGAGCGACCATGTTTCAAAATTATACTTTTCCACTACCTTGCGCAACTTGCTGGTATCGCAAGGAGGATTACTTATCACAAAGACTTCATATTTTGCACGCTCGGTTTGGCTCGTGAGAATCGGATAAAACTCCGTCGGCTTGTCGGGGTTGTACCCGCAAGCCAGCCATTTCCACACCAGCAGACCGATGGCGAGGATGGTCAGGATAAGGATTGTCCGCTTCTTCATTCTATTTCGTTTTCTCTGTTTTGCCTCGCTGTTTCCTTGATTCTATCTATTTCTTCATAAGTCGCACTTACAGTTTGTTGGGATATTGTGTTTGTTTTTTGCACATGTTTCTGAATAAGGGAATCTATTTCACGATAAATATATATAGCAACAATCAGCACCGCAATTACCGTCAATATCTTCTTTATCGGTTTGTATCGCAGCAGATAACCAAGGATGGCAAACAAGAAATATCCGATGTATATACATGCGGTGCTGAGCATTCGGTCATAACATTCTATGCGGCAACGGCGCAGTTCGGTTAAACTTTCCCATGTACTGATTGCGCGTTGGTACAATGCTTCTTTTTGTATAAACATCAGGCTGTCTTTACTGGCGGTAGGATGAGCGGCATACTGGTAAGCCACTCCCATTTCTTCCAGCCGATAGCTTTCGTAGGCTTCCGATGCCAAAGTGTCCGGCAAGATGGCAAGCAACAACCCACATGTGTCAGTTCCCGCCAGAAGAGATGCTTCCAGTGAATCCATCCGGGCTACGAGCTTTGTTTTGGGCATTGTCATGGGATGTTTTTTCAATATCTGCTCCTTGTCGATGTCGTACTTGTCTGCCAACGATTCGGGATAAGCCAGTTTTATATCCATCATTTCCCTGGCAGATGCAGCTTTCATTTGAGGGCGTACAGACCAGTCATAATAATAAGTCACAACCGATAAAGGCAGTACAAGAACCAGTCCGATTGCCAATGCACGGAAAAAGCCTGCCCACTTTTCGCTGTTCATTATCCAAAAGCTCAAAAAGGTGGCAATACACAAACTATAAGGAATCAAGGCGGACAATCCCGACAATCCCAATCGCATACAATAGCCGAGTGCTTCTCCTGTGGTTAAATCATAGAACGTGCCTTTATCCGCTTCCTTGCTGACAATCCCTATAAAGGCACATACCACAGCGATGGCGAAAACCGCAATAAAATAGATGCAAAATTTCTTCAAATGTTTCATATTCGTTTTACCAATAATGTCATACCGACAGCGGAATCCGCCATCATCCCCGCCAACTCACTTCTCCAAGTTGCCCGACTCGTTTTGCCGAGTTGCCCAACTCACCGAGCTGAGTTGCCCAACTCAGAACTTTGAGTTGCCCGACTCACGACTTTGAGTTGCCCGACTCACGGAAGCGGGTCGGGCAACCCGGCGGCGATGCGGCATTCGCGCTGCAAGTCCAAATGTACTAAAATATCCGGAAGGTGCGGGCTTCCGTTTCGGATTTAACATAAAAATCATTCCATACCCTTCCCATACTATGGAATGCGCCTCCGGCGGATTGCAGACCTTTGCACCGTAATCATTAAAAAAAGACAGTTATGGACACATTGACAATGGAACAGGCCCGCGGCAGGACGGGCACGGGAAACAGCAGCGGCAAGGCCGGGCGGAAGACCGCCAAGGGGAAGGACCCGGAGGCCGTGGCGCGGGAGCAGTTCGAGGCATGGATGCAGCGCATCATGGAGCGGTTTGACCGCCAGGACAGAATCATCTCGGTGCTGATAAACAAGGATGCCGCCGGGGGTGAAGTACATGGACGGGGAACGGCTGTATGACAATCAGGACTTGTGCGAGATGCTGCGCACCAGCAAACGGTCGCTGCAACGCTTCCGCAGCGAGTACGGGCTGCGTTACCGGAAAATCAGCCGCAAGAGCTACTACAAGGAGTCGGACGTGCTGGACTTCATCAGCCGGAACATGGACGAGGTGGTGCAGGACGGCGAGCGGGTGCTGAAGATGAAGGAAGGGGTGAGGAAGAATGCACCGGAAAAG
>CASEYC010000025.1 GCA_949292025.1 uncultured Bacteroides sp.
CTCTCTCTCTCTCTCTCTCTCTCATACTTAGAGGCAGACCCTCACGCGCGTCAAGATACACATTTTCCGCTGACAGACAAGGGGTTGGCAGAATATTTTCCCGCCAATCCGTGCGTTTGTGCGGACAATTGCACCCTATATCCCGTTTTAGCGCCTCCGAGACCTTGGTGGAAGGAGGCCGGACCTTACGGCGGCATACGACATGGCAACTAACCATGCCCGTATGCCGCCGTGCCTTTTCGTGTAACCATAATATGAATGCAACGATATGAAGAGATTCAGAAAATACCTGTCCGCCGCGTTTGCCGCGCTACTTTTCTTGCCCCTGTCGGCGCAGGAAAGGACGGACACGACCTATACCTTCCGCTTCGTGCCGGGGGACGACATGTTCTACGTGCCTTTCCACGGCAATGACAAGGAGCTTGCGCGGCTGGAGGAATGCGTCGCCCGCTACAAGTCGGAGATACTGGGCGGCAAGATACCTCTTCGGGTGGACGGGCATTGCTCCGTCGGTAATGACAGTCTGGCGAGAGTCCGCTCCAACCGGGTGAAGTCGGAACTGATTGTACGGCAAAGCCTGACGGAAAGCTGCTTCATCACGCGCAACCATACCGGCAGTGGCGATTATGTGACGGTGAGCCTGACTGTGGAAGTGCAAGCACAAGCCCCCTCAACTCCCCTCAATGGGGGAGCTGAAGATACCACCGGCAAAGCGGCTGAGGACACTTATATAAATAAGGTGGAAGAAACGCAGGCGGAAGAAGTGGAAGTACAACCCGCACAATCTGCACAGGCGGAGCAAGCTGAAACGATGGAAGCAACGCAAAGCCTCCCCACGGGGGAGATTGGAGGGGCTTTTCTCCGTGCCAACCTCTTGCGTTGGGCAACGCTTACGCCGGACTTGGGGTTGGAATGGCGCATCAACCCTTCTTGGGGCATCTTGGTGAACGGCTCGTGGACTTCGTGGTCGTGGAACAACAAAGACCGAAGATACGCCCTTTGGGAAGTGTCGCCCGAAGTGCGCTATTATATAGGCAAGGAGAAGCGCGGCTACATCGGCGCAATGTACAAGGCGGGGGCGTTCAACTACAAGCTCTCCGGCATGGGCAAGCAGGGCGACCTCATAGGCGGCGGCATCACGGGCGGCTACCAACTGCGACTGACGGATGCCTTCTCGCTCGACTTCAACCTTGCCGTGGGCTGCCTTCATGCCGACTACGAGAAGTATGAGGTGGTGGACGGTGTGCGTGTCCTGCGGGAAGATGAGAACAAGAACTGGTGGGGACCCGTTAACGCGTGTGTCACCTTGGTATGGCAACTGTTTTAGCAAATTAAATTGATAAGAACAATGTATAGAAAGAAATCAAACGATTATCCTTGCAAGCGCGGCATCTTGTCGCACGCTATGAAATTTCTGGCCTGTGTTCTGCTGGCCTTTGGCATGGCTGCCTGTAGTGACGACGATGAACCTGTAGTGCCCGAACCGGAACCGGAACCCGAGCCTACCGAATTCCGTGTCCATATTGGCGAGGGCAACATCATCGATATCGATGAAGAGAACCTCTATCCCGACCATTACCCCATCATGAAGGGCGCCTTCATGGTGATGGAAGACCTGCCCGCCGACGAGAAGATTCTCTACATGGGCGGATGCTACTCACCCGTGAGCCAAGAGCCGGACTTCACCGACTACTACGAAATCTACGACTACTCGAACTACCCCGACATCCAGGAGTGGGACTGGACGGCGAACCCGCAGCTCATCTGGCAGTGCATGTACTTCCTCCACATGGTGCCCGGCACCACCTACTACCTGCGCGGCTACGTGGAGACGGACAAGGGCGCGTACTGGAGCAACACGATGGAGGTGCACTCCAACTTTATGGAGCCCTTGCAGGAAGACCCCAATGCCTACGAGATACCCGTGGTGTTCCACCTCTTCCCCGACGAGGACGGCACCTATCCCGTGCAGGACTACTTTGCGCTGGAGCAGATAGAGTACGCCAACCACGTGTACTCCAACTACTACCAAATCCCCGGACAGCCGGGCTACTTCAACATCCCCGCGCAGGTGAAGACCGGCGTGCGCTTCGTGCCCGCCACCGAGATGCCCGACGGCACCCCGCTTGAGACGCCCGGCATCTACCACGAGCAGGAGCCCATCAACTTCAATTACGGGGATGATGAATCACTGGACCGCAAATACGTATGGGACATGGAGAAGGTGCTCAACGTGTGGGTATGCCGCATCGGTGGCACGGAAACCGAAGACGGCTCCGTCTTCGGGGGCTATACGGCCATGCCCTTCTTCGATGAGGGTGAGGTGTTGCCTGGTTGCGACACATACGAGCCCGGCACGTTTACGGGCATCTTCCTCAACGTGGACGGCATGCAGGTGGCCAACCAGGTGATGACGTTCGCCCATGAGGCCGGCCATTTCCTGGGGCTGAACCACGTGTTCGCCACTGAAAGCCAGGAGAATGACTATTGCGACGATACGCCTTGGTACGACCGCGGCCCTTACAACGAGAGACTCCTGGAAGGATACATGCCCCTCAACCGTTGGGTGGACGGCACGGACGAACGCTTCATCTCGGACAACATCATGGACTACGACTACGGCTACATGACCGGCTTCACGCCCGACCAGGTGGAGCGCATCCAATATACCTTGGAGCACGCCTACTTCATTCCGGGCGAGGCGGGCAAGGAAGAAGTGCAGGGTCGTTCCGCTGGGCAGAAGCTGCGTTTCGGAAAACCGGTACGATAATTTAATGAAGAAAGATGAATGAAGAATTAAGACATAGCATGAAAAAGAAATCTGCGGCCGTCTGCCTGGTCTGCGTCATCTGCGTGCCCTGGTTGCTGGCATCCTGCGTGAAGGACGAGCTGCACCGCACGCCGCATCCCGACCGTGGCGTGGTGAGCGTGTCGGTGGACTTCCCGCAAGGCGCGGAGGACGAGGACGGCTACACCGTAGAAGTGGACGGAAAGCCCTTGGACGGAAGCGGGAAAGACTCCGATCCCTTGACTCCGGGCGAGCACACGATATTGGTGCATAACACGCCCCGTGGCTTCACCGTGACGGACGGCATCGCCTACGTGGAGCGGGTGGATGGCACCCGTGCGCTGACCGACCTGATAGACCCGTTGCCCGAAGTCCTCTATTCAGGCACGCGAACCATTCACGTCGTAGCGGACGACACGCTGCATCTGAATCTGTCCGTGGCGCAGCGGACGCGCGACCTCCGTCTGGAACTGACCGTGACCGAGGGCGACCCGGAACGCATTGCCGCCATTACGGGCACTATCTCCGGCGTGGCGGGGGCATACGACCTGCGCAGTGAGACGCTTTACGGCGAGGCGGTCAGCACCAGTCCGGCATTTACCCGGAACGGCGACATGATAACGGCGGACATGCGTCTGTTAGGCACGATGGGCGAGGCGCAAGAGCTGACGTTCACACTCACCTTCACCGACGGGCAGACGCAGACCGTGACGAGCGACCTGACGGAAGCCCTTGCCACGTTCGGTGAGGACATGACCGGACCGTACACGCTATGGGGCGATCTCCGTACCCCGATAGAGGCGGGCTTCTCCGCCACCATTACCGACTGGGAGGTGGTGGACGGCGGAAGCGTGGACATACATTGAATCTTTACATAAACCATAATATCCAACTAAAAGCCAACAGTAAAAATGAGTATGAAAACAGTAAGCGCATTAGCGTTGGCAGCCCTTCTGATGACGGCCTGCCAGAACGATGAAGAGACGGTGCAGACGGATGACCGTGTCGCCCTGCAAGTGACCAGCGGCATCCAGACCCGCGCCCACGATGCCACTTGGGAGGCGGGCGACGAGATAGGCATTTTCGGGTTCCCAACGGACGCGAACCAGACCACGTGGAGCAACGTGCCTTATGCCACCGCAAGCGGTAACGGCAGCTTTGCCCCTGTCTCGGCTCCCATTTACCTGCCTGTCAATGACTCGGAAGTGGACTTCGTGGCCTACTATCCCTACACCGCGACCTTGACGGACGGCGTTTACGCCGTGGACGTGACCGACCAAAGCAATCAGGCAGCCATCGACCTCATGGCGGCAGGCACGCAGACCGCCGACCGCATCAATAATGATGTGGCATTCAACTTCGAGCACAAGCTGTCGAAGATTGACATCACTTTCAAAGCCGGTGACGGCATGACCGACACCGAACTTGCCGGGATGACTGTGCAGCTCACCGGACAGCAGACCGCAGCCACCCTCGACGTGACACAACCCGAAAGTACAGTCAGCGTGACCACGGGCAATGTCGCCACGCTTACCTTGAACACCACCGCCGACGGCAAGTCCGCCGAAGGCATTGTCCTGCCGAGCGAGAACTGCGCCAGTATGGCGCTCCACCTCGTGCTGGCCGATGGAAGCAGTTTCTTCGACTGGAATTTGTATGAATCCAAAGCGAAGAGTTTCGAAGCGGGCAAGAAATATGTTTATGCAATCACCGTGAACAAGACCAGGCTGGACGTGACCGCCACCATCACCGACTGGGCACCAGGCAATGGCGAGGACGGCGAACAGGGGAATGCCTATTAAAGCCAATACCTTTTAACCAACTTGATAAATTGACAAAAATCACAATCAGATGAAAACGACGATGAAGAAAAAGTATCTGTTATTCGCCGCAGCCGCGCTGACACTGGCGGCTTGCAGCAACGATGAGAATTTGAACGACGGTCCGGTGGAACTGCGACTGAGCAGCGGCATCGAAGTACAGACACGCGCCACGCACAATCTTGACACCCAACTGAAAGACGGGGAACAAGTGCATGTATGGGTGGACGATGCCACTACCAGCACGGCATTGTACAATAACAATCTGTTGACCAAAGGCAATGGAGGTGCACTGTCAGGAGGAACACCCATGTTTTTCCCGCCATCGGGCAGAGTGGACATCTACGCCTTGCACGGGGATGTGACGTTGGCGGATAATGCCTACCCCACGTCTGCCTTGACACATACTGTGGACCAAAACCAAAGTAAAGGGAACGCTACAGTGGGAAAAGGCTATCAAGGCTCCGACTTGGTGTATGCCAAAGCAGAAGATATACAGCGTACCACGACACCTGCCACCACTGCCACCCTCACATTCCATCACCTGCTCTCCAAAGTGGAAGTGGTCCTGATACAAGGAACAGGCGACGGGAACTTTTTACAGAACATCACTTCCTTGCAGGTGCTGAGCACGCAGCCCACGGCAAACTTTACCTTGGATAAAGCCTATGCAGCCAATGCCATTGTGGTGACAGCAAGCGGCACCGCCGCCCCCATCTCGCTTGACACCGATGTGTCCGCCTCGTCCGCAGAAGCCGACCAAGTGCTGAACGAGGCCATTATCGTGCCGCAGACCATCAACAGTGGCACGCCGTTTATCCGCGTACAGACTTCGGAAAGCACCTTCACCTACAATCTGGTGAACAACACCACCTTCGAGAGCGGCAAGAAGTACAAGTACATCGTCACCGTCCGTGAGACCGGACTGGAAGTCGATTCAAACATCAACGACTGGACGGAAGGCGTGGGCGATGACGACGGTTATGCCGAAGAGGACTAAACCAAGATATACAGCCACCGCCGGGCATCGTGCGTAAGCCCGGAGAGAAGCCTGCACCAAAAGGCGCGATCGGCAGTCTCGCCACTGCCGGTGGCACAAAATAAACACTATAAAAACAAATTCGTATGAAGAAGATGAAACACATATCCCTACTGTTGGCAACGTTGGTTTGCACATTGGGCTTCACGGCATGCGACAACAATGAAGACACCTCGTTTTCCATGCAAGACGGCCCCTTGGAAATCCGGGCAACCATAGCCGGAGGTGCGGACACCCGTGCCACCGTGGATGGCGACTGGACAGTGGGTGATGAAGTAGCCCTTTGGGTACAGGACGGAAATGGTGCTGAGGGGATATACCGTTGCCAAGTGACGGATAACTTGAGAACTTTGATTAGTAATTACTATTGGCCCAATAAGAATGTGCCTTTAAACATACAGGCAGTCTATCCCTATCGGGCTGTAACCGAAAGTAGTACAAACCTTTCCAAGATATCTTGGAGCGTACAGAAGGAACAGAATGAAAATGATGGTTACGAAAAGAGCGACTTTCTGTGCAGTGAACAACGATTGAATGTCAATTATGGAGTTTATACTGCGCTCTCCTTCTACCATCAGACCGCCAAGATAGTAGTAAACATCAAAAAAGAGGGACTGCCCACAAGCATAAATGCCGAACCGGGCGACATCGCCCTGACCATAGGCGGGGACAACGGTCTCGCGCTGAACGGCACGTTCACGCCGCCGGAGACTATAAGTAGTGATGGTTGGCTCGGCACTTGGACGCTTGGCAATACCACAGGTCGCATCAAACCCCACCTTGCTACCAACACGGTGACCGGTTGCATCGCCAGCTACGAAGCCCTCGTCATTCCGCAGGACGTGGAGGCAGGCACAAAGCTGTTGACCTTTACCGCCACGAAGAACGGCACACCCTACGGCCCGTTCTATTACACACTGGATAATAATATCACGTGGAACTCCGGCTATGTCTATACCTACGACATCACCATCTTCCACTATGGGCTTGAGGTGCAGGTATCGGAAGGCATCAGCTGGGAAAACGGCACTGGCGGTTCCGGCTCGGTAGAATTACCAGTTTAAGAATTAAGTAATAAGAACATCCTTATGACGAAGATACCTACATATAGGCTACAAGAGATTGGTGAACGGTTGTACAGGCTGTTTGAATGGTCTTTCATCGGTTTTAGCCTGTTGATAGCCCTTGTCTTTGCAATCCGCTCCATCCAGTTAGAGCAGGAAGTGAGAATGCTGGATGCGAAGATTGCGGAATGCAACGAGGAACTTGCCATCATCCGTCAGAAGTTAGGCAAACGGCAAGCGGTTGCGCCTCGCCGCTTCATGTATCTCCGTACTCACGAGGAAGCCATGAGGATGTTCGGAACTAAAAAGGAGAACAAATGATTCGCAAGATACTGACATATTACGCCGAACGCTTGGAGGAATACCTCAGCCGCACTCACCGCCGCCCCGAAGGGCTTGCCACGGTGGGGATGATAGGCAACTCCACGGAGGAACGCCCCAACAAGATGGTGGTGAGCCTGCTGAACGTAGAGCGCGAGACGGCAGGAGGCATCGCAGCCCCCGTGCAGCGCACCTCCGATGGAGGGTATGCCCGCCTGCAACCGCCCATGCTGCTCAACCTCAACGTGATGCTGGCGGCGGTGTTCGACGAGCGTCAGTATGACGAATCGCTGTCCTTGCTGAGCGACACGTTGGGCTTCATCCAGTCCGTGCCGAAGTTCGAGGTGGACGGGACGGGCTACACCATAGAAGTGGTGAACATCTCCACGCAGGACATGAACAACGTATGGACGCTGCTGGGCGGGCAATACTACCCGTCCGTGGTGTGCAAGATACGCCGGCTCACCATCGACACGGAGACCGTCTCCGGCGGTGGAAGGACGGCAGACCAAACGGAAGTAGAAATGTAAAAACGAAAAAGATATGGAAAGCTACCGCATCCTGTACCGCATCCGCATCGGGCACGATTACTTTGACGGGAAACCGTGCCCGGCATTGCTGTGCCGCCTTACGCCGCAGGGCGAGGCATTGGCACACAGGCGCGGGCTGCTATTCCGACAGGCTGCACCCGGCGAATGGACGCTGCTGTTCCGGCAGGAACCGGACACGCAGAACGACGTGCTGACGCTGGACTTGTCCCTCGCTGACCCGAAGTTCACGCTCTACACGGCGTGGGACGGCTTCCAGCCCCCGGCAGCCTACAGCCTGGAACTTCCGATGGCGGAGGAAACCGTGGAAGCGGCAACCGCCATCCGTCCGACCGGGAAGAAACGTGCCATCGGCTCCGGCTTCTGCATCCTCTCGCTGCGGCTGACTCCCGAAATGGTGGAAGCGGCGGATAGCGGACAACCGATGCAGACCGTGCTGCATTTCAACGTAGCGGCGGCGCAATGGGAATACCTGTTCATTCCCAACGGGGAGGACAGCGTACAGCCCAGCCCGCTGCAACTGGAAGACGCAAGCGGGAAAGTGCAGTTCACCGCCTTCAAGGAGTGCGAGGCATACGGGCGGAAGGCGTGGGTCACCCGGTCGAAGTCGCGCATCCCGATGCGTCCCGCCTACCCCTGCAAGCTGCGGCTCACGGTGCAGAATGGAGGCAGGCAGAAACGGGTATTGCTGTCGCAGGTGGCTCCGCCCGAACCGAGACGCTACCTCGATGCACAACGGGGCATCCTCCGGCAGGTGTGTTACTATTAAGAATTTGAGAACCGTAAAATAATATGTAGAATTTTTAAAACTAATGACTATGGGCGAATACAAGACACCCGGCGTTTACATCAAGGAGAAAAACGCATTCGGCACTTCCGTAGTGGAAGTGGAAACAGCAGTCCCCGCCTTCATCGGTTACACGGAGAAAGCTCTTAACGGGACGGAAGACCTGACAGGCAAGCCGTGGAAAATCACTTCTATGGCTGAGTTCATCCAATATTTCGGAGGCATGCACACCCCGAAATATAGTATCAGTTCTTTTGAAGCTCCAAAGGAGGATGATAAGGAACAAGACAAAGACGCATCTGATAAAGATGAGAACGAAGCCAAGGGACAAGAGGCTGATAAGACGGATACGCAGAAGCAGGCTACTACCGGAAAGTCATTCGTTGTAAACACATCGGATGCCAACGGCAAGCATTCGTTCATAATCAAGGTTGACAACAATTTCACGCTGTACCTGCACATGATGCTTTTCTTCGCCAACGGTGGCGGCCCGTGCTATATTGTGTCCGTAGGAGATTACAACTCGGAGTTCAAATCAAAAACCTTAAGCGATGCCATCAGTTCTTTGGAAAAAGAGACTGAACCGACCATGCTGGTCATTCCCGAAGCGACTAACCTGAAAGCTGAGGACTGCTACACATTGCAGCAAGCGATGGTTATGCACTGTGGCGACAAGATGAAAAACCGAATTTCTATCATTGACGTTTTCATAGACCGTTACCCTGCCGACCCTGCTAAAAAAGTGGATTATGCAGGCGATTTCCGTGACAAGTTCAGTACGAACTATCCTTCATTTGTGGCTGCTTATTATCCGTATTTGGCAACTTCCATCCTGTCGGACAGCGACATCACCAGCGATATGATTGATGCCGGAACGGACATAGAGGAATTCCTGAAGCTGTTGGGATTTAATAACGATCAAATCAAGGCGTTCGAAGGCGTATATCCCAAAGACAACAAGGATGTTATCCAGAAAAGGATGTGTCCAAACGTACACCAAGCATTGCTGCAAAATTCTGTGGTTTACCAGCAGTTGATAAAGGCTATCAAGGAAGACCTTAATTTGCTGCCGCCATCTGCTGCAATGGCGGGCGTGTACACCACTGTAGACAATTCGCGTGGTGTATGGAAAGCTCCGGCAAACGTCACCATCAACTCTGTTGTAAAGCCGTCCATTTCCATTAACGATTACGACCAACAGGAGCTGAATATGCCAATGAGCGGTAAAGCCATCAATGCCATCCGTACCTTCCCGGGTGAAGGACTGAAGGTTTGGGGCGCACGCACCTTGGACGGCAACTCACAGGACTGGCGTTACGTCAATGTGCGCCGCACGATGCTCTTCCTCGAAGAATCGGTGAAGAACGCCGCCCGTGCCTACGTCTTCGAGCCGAATGATGCAAGTACCTGGATCAACATGAAGTGCATGATTGAGAACTTCTTGCGTAGCGTGTGGAAGCGTGGCGGACTTGCCGGAGCCACACCCGAAGAAGCCTTCGAGGTGCATGTAGGCTTGGGCGACACCATGACGGGCGATGACATCCTGGAAGGTATCCTGCGCATCACCGTGCTGGTGGCCATCAGCCGTCCAGCAGAGTTCATCGAAATCACGTTCCAGCAGCAAATGCAGAAAAGCTGAGGGCAATTGACAATGGACAATTGAGAATTGACAATTAAGAAATTTAAGTAGAACCCATTAAATATCAGATAATATGGCAGATAATGGAGCAGCACAGAGTGCAAGCACACAGGCATGGCCGTTGCCGAGTTTTTATTTCAAGGTGTCCATCTCCAACGTGGGCGACATTTCATGCAGCGAAGTGTCGGGACTGGAAACAGAGTACGAGGAAATCACCTACCGTGCGGGTGACAGCCCCGTGTTCACCAAGTTGAAAATGCCCGGACTGAGAAAGGCAGGCGACTTGACCATTAAGAAAGGCATCTTCAAGGATGACAAAGCCTTGTGGGATTGGATTAATGCAGTAAAGCTGAACACCATCCAGCGCGAGGTGGTGACTGTCAGCCTTTTGGACGAGTCCGGCAGTCCCGTGAAGACTTGGGAGGCAGTGAATGCATGGCCCAAGAAGCTCACGGTGGAAGGCTTCAAGTCGGACGGCAACACCACGTCCATCGAGACCTTGGTCATCGCGCATGAAGGCGTGAATGTGAAGTAAAAAAAACGTCCTGAGACATGGCAAAGCAAAAAACATCGGATTGGACTCCGCCTGTCAGTTTTTATTTTCGGGTTGACTTCCAGAGAGGCAAGGAGCATATCAAAGCCTCCTTTATGGAAGTGAGCGGATTAGAAATGCAATTGATTGTGGAGGACATGACGGATGATAATAATACACGGACTAAAATGCCGAAAGCCTTGTCTCATGGATGTATCACTTTCAAGCGTCCCATCACTCCATTGTCCGAACCATTTACCCAATGGATGAATAACTGCTTCGGCTATATGGAGAGCAAAGACAGGAAAATAGAGACGTATGATATGGTGATTAAACTGCTGAATGAGCAGGGCAAACCACTTGCCGGTTGGTTGGGGCTACATGCCTATCCAATAAAATGGTCATTGGGCAGTCTGGATGCCACCCAAAGCGGACTCTCGAATGAGACGATAACCATGACGTGTGCAAGCCTAAAACGCATCACTAATATCCGTTGAGCCTATGCCGATAGTCATCAAAGAAATGCATGTCCGTACCGTGGTGGAGCGGCGCATCGTCACGGAAGCCGAACTGACGGAGGAAATGCTCCGCAAGATAGAGAACCGCGTAGTGGAAAGGCTGTCCGCCCGTGAAAGCGGGCAGCCTGACACACGGCGGCAGAACAGACGTAAAAACGAAAGATAGTATATGGGAAAGATGTCCGTTACAGCCTACAAGGACGGGGACTTCAGCAGCGAGAGCAAGTCCGCGCTGCAACTGCCCGTCAACCCGGCGAAGGTGAAGCTCACCAAGGGAATCCGTTATGCGGAGGACAAGCAGTTGGGCAGTCTGAACGGGTCGAACGCCTACGTGCGCTACCGTCCCGAAACGCTCTACTTCGAGTGCCTCTTCGACATGACCAACGCGATGGAGGACGATGACGAGAAGCAGCCCGTGCACGACCTCGTGGACGCGCTCGAACAGCGGCTGTACGACTACAACACCGAAGGGCACCGCCCCTCGTTTGTCAAGGTGGAGTATGGCGACATCACCTTCTACGGCCAGCTCAAGACGCTGGAGACGGAATACACCCTGTTCGACCCGGACGGCATCCCGCTCCGTGCCGAACTGAAAGTGACGCTGACGGGCTATTGCAGCCAGAAGGAAGAGAAGTCCCGCTTCTCCAAACGCTCGCCCGACGTGTCACGCTTGGTCACGCTGAAAGAGGGGCAGACGCTTGCCGCCCTCTGCTACGAGATATACGGCGACCCGCTCCTGGTAGGACAGGTCGCAAAGTTTAACAACTTGAACGGCTACAGGAACATCCCGGCAGGGACGGAGATACTGTTGCCGATGCTTCGAAAATGAAGAATTTAGAATGAAGAATTAACGCAAGGAGCAACGATTATGGCCGATTCGCCCGCAAAGAACAAAGACCGCGTGCTTGCCTGCTCCGTCTATGTGAACGGCAGCAAGCTGAAAGACACCTTCTCGTTGGTGTCCGCCTCGGTGCGCCTTGCGCTGAACCGTATCGGCAAGGCGACGCTGAAGTTCAACGCCGGGAACATGGACGCGCAGACCTTCGACGAGAGCGACAACGCGCTGTTCAAGCCGGGCAACCCCATCCGCCTCGACGCGGGCGACACGGACAAGCAGGAAACGCTGTTCGAAGGCAGCATCATCGGGGTGCGCATCCTGACGGGCAAGGATTTCCGTTCGTACATGGTGGTGGAATGCCGCGACTGCGCCTATCCCGCCACGCAGGGACGCAAGAACCGCATTTTCGAGAAGAAGAAGGACAGCGACATCATCAAGGAGGTGCTGGGAGGATATGGCAGCGTGGACGTGGATGCCACGCAGTACCAGCACCCCGCGCTCGTGCAGTATTACTGCTCCGACTGGGACTTCACCCTCTCCCGTGCCGATGCCTGCGGACTCTTTGTTTTCGCCGATGGCACGAAGATAAAGGTGAAGAAGCCCGAAGTCAGCGGCTCGCCCGTGCTGGCCGTCACCTTCGGCGAAGACCTTACCGCCTTCGACCTCGAACTGACCGCCGACGACCAGTTCACGCAATACGAGGCGGTGTCGTGGAGTCCCAAGGAGCAGAAGGCGGTCAAGGTGTCGGCTTCGTCCCCCTCGCTCAACAAGCAGGGCGACCTCCAGCCGAAGAGCCTCGCTGCGGGTGACAGCCTGTTGCTCCAGACCGACGCGCCCACCGAAGAAAAAGCCCTCAAGCAATGGGCGGACGGCATGGCGTTGAAGGCGGGGCTGGCACGCTACCAAGGCTCCGTCAGCTTCTACGGCTCGGCAAAGGTGAAGCCGGGCTGCCTGATAGAGTTGAAAGGCTTGGGCAAACGCTTCAACGGCAACCTCTTTGTCGGCTCGGTGACGCATACCATCGAGGATAACGAATGGCTCACCGAAGCGGGCGCGGGCGTATCGCCGATGAACATCACTGACGAGCCGGACGTGGTGTCCCCCTCGGCATCGGGCTTTCTGCCTGGATTGCAAGGGTTGCACGCAGCGGTGGTGAAGAAGCTGGACGGCGACCCGCTGAAAGAATACCGCATACAGGTGGAACTGCCGTGGCTGGACGGCAAGAGCAAGCTGCTCTGGGCACGCCTCGCCACGATGTACGCCACGAATGGGATGAGCACCTTCTTCCTGCCCGAACCCGGCGACGAGGTACTGGTGGGCTTCATGAACCAAGACCCCACGCATCCCGTCGTCCTCGGCTCGCTCTACGGCGTGAAGCACAAGCCGCCCTTCGAGTTCGAGGCGAAGAACAACACGAAGGCGATAGTGACCCGCGAGAAGCTGCGCATCGAGTTCGACGAGGAAAAGAAGGTCATCACCGTCTCCACGCCGGGAAAGAACACGTTGGAAATCAGCGATGACGGGAAGCACATCAAGCTGACCGACCAGCATAAGAACGAAATTACGATGGACAGCGGGGGCATCACCCTCTCGTCCGCCAAAGATATTACGCTGAAGGCAAAGGGCAACATCACGATGGATGCCACGATGAAACTCAGCGGCACAGCCAAGCAGGATGCCAGCCTCGAAGGGCTGAACGTCAAGGTGCAGGCAAAGATAGGCGCCTCGGTGAAGGGCAATGCTACGGCGGAACTTTCCGCCAGCGGGCAGACCACGGTCAAAGGGGCGATGGTAATGATAAATTAAGAATTAAAAATTAAGAATGAAGAATTAAAAACGGAGGATAGAATGAAGATAACAAAACAACAACAGAGTGAGGCAACCCATGCCGCAGGGCTACTTTTAATTATTAACTTTTAATTTTTAATTAAGGAAATGCCCCCCGCAGCAAGACTGACCGACATGCACACCTGCCCCATGCAGACCCCGGCGTTTCCCTCGCCGATACCGCACGTGGGCGGACCGGTTGTAGGTCCGGGTGTGCCGAATGTATTGATAGGCAAGATGCCCGCCGCCGTCGTGGGCGATATGTGCGTCTGCGTAGGCCCGCCGGACACGATAGTGAAAGGCTCGGCTACGGTGATGATAGGCGGCAGACCCGCCGCCCGCATGGGCGACACCACGGCGCACGGCGGCTCGATAGTGACAGGGTGTCCCACGGTAATGATAGGAGGATAAAGCCCCTCCCCAGCCCTCCCCCGAAGGGAGGGAGAAGAGATAGTAAACAACAATAAACGATATAGAAGATGAACGGAAACGGACAAGACATAGCAAAGCTCTCCCCCACAGGGGGGAGTTGGAAGGGACCGGAGGAGGCTTTCTTGGGTCGCGGTTGGAGCTTCCCGCCCGACCTCACCGAAACGGGTGTGCGGATGTCCGCTTACGAGCAGGACATCGAGGAAAGCCTGCACGTGCTGTTCAGCACCGCTCCCGGCGAGCGGGTGAACCGCTACGACTACGGCTGCCCCCTGCGCCGCTATGCCTTCGAGCCGCTCACCACGCAACTGATGGTGCGGATGCGCAGCGAAATCAGCCGTGCCGTGACGCTCTATGAGCCGCGCATCGCGCTGGAGGACGTGTCGTTCGAGGAACAGCCGGAGCAGGGCGTGCTGCTGATACACATCAGCTACACCGTCATCCGGACGAACAACCGCCACAACATGGTCTATCCGTTCTACCTCAATGAAGGAACCAGTATCGGCAATGTATAACTTAACACGTAAGGACGTATGAAATATTTTACTTTAGAAGAATGTTACCGTTCCTCAACGGCAGCGGCAAAAGGCATCGACAACACCCCGACGCCCGAAATCGAGGCGCACATCGTGGAGTCCATAGAGACGCTGATCGACCCGCTGCGCGAGGCGTGGGAAGCCCATTGCAGGCAGAACGGCTTGGGCAAGGTGGGCATCAACATCTCTTCCGGCTACCGGGGACCTGCGCTCAACAAGGCGGTGGGTGGGTCGTTCACCTCGGCGCATTGCCACGGCTACGCTTTCGACCTCGTGCCCGTCAACAGGCAAATGCGGGCGTTCAAGCGTTTCTGCCGCGACTTCCTTGCCGGACGCGCTTTCGACCAGCTGATTTCCGAGGGCGAGGACGACCACGGCGTACCCAGCTGGATGCACGTGGGCTACAAACATCCCGACGGCAAGCGGCAGCGCAGACAGTGCTACTCGATGATACACGGAAAATATTATCCCATGACGGACTAACTTTATAAACAACAGCATAATGAAGAAATACAGATTATTTTCAGCAATAAGCCTCGTGGCGGCACTCCTGCTCTCCGCCTGCTCGCAGGACGAACTGGCGGAACAAGGCACGACACTGCCCGAAGGTGAATACCCCTTGCAGATAGGCGGCGTGAGCATAACGGCCGAGGCGGGCGAACAGCCGTGGACACGGGTAACGGAGAATAATACCGACGGCATGAGTAGCGTGTGGCAGAACGGTGATAAGATAGGGGTGCGCATCGGTGACAGTGAAGAAACGGGCATCTATGTGGTGAATGTGGATGAAAATGGCACAGTCACCTCCATCACCCCTGATAAGCCCGTCTATTGGACTAATACCCAGCCTGCCACTGTCACCGCATGGTATCCGGCCACAAATGGTGCAGTATCCCTCGAATACCAAGATGATGAAGGCCTTTCCTACGTGTTGCACGGCACCGGTACGGGCAACCATCAAACACCCGTCACCCTCAACTTCACCCACCAGTTGGCTAAGGTGCGCGTGATAACCCGTGGCACAGCCGATGTGTCTGGCTTTGAAGTTTTCGCTCCCTACAATTGTTACGTTGAGGAAGGGGAAATAATATCAGCACCCTCTAGTCCTACAGACAGAATCCCAATGCGTCAGTCCGCCTACGAGGACATAGGAACATGCTGGGAAGCCAATGCGGTACCAGGGGAATTACCTTGTTACGAGGTTCACTGTCGTAATGGTTATAGTGGAGTTTATGCCCTCCCTTCTCCCATGACGCTGGAGGCAGGCAAGCTCCATACCATCACGCTGACGCTGAACAGAAAGGGGACCATAGACCTCTCACAGCGGACAGAGACTTATACGATTGCCACCGACGGAGACTATTATTTCAACGGCACGGGCAGCTATGGCATCCGCGTGACAGGCGGCAATCCTACTATCTATTTGGGTGATGCCCATATCTCGGTGGCAAGCGGCAATGCCATCGACATCACGAGCGGCAACCCCACCATCCATGTGCAGGGCAATAATAGTGTGTCCGCAAGTAGCGGCGCGGGCATCTATGTGGCAGAGAATAGCAGCGTCACCATCACGGGGCGTAGCCGGAGCGACAAGCTGACCGCGAGGGGCGGTGAAGGAAGTCCAGGCATTGGCGGATACACAACCGGCACGACGACTGCCGCGAATTGCGGAAACATAGTAATCACTAATGTACAGATAGAGGCTCATGGAAGTAATGACGTCAATGGAAATTTAGCACCAGGCATAGGTGGAGCAGGAGATGCATCCTGTGGAACCATCACGATAGATGCCGCAACGGTTTATGCTTATGGCGTTGCGCCGATGTCTCAAATGTCAAGTTCAGCCATAGGCGGAGGTATCAATATGTTGGAGGATAAGGGCTCTTTCGGAACCATCACCATCCGAAATGGCTCGGAAGTATATGCCCAAAGAGGTAACTCTTATAGCGATTATATCGGTGATTCTGGAAGTCAGAATATCCCTGCAAATTCACCCGAAGGAATTGATGCCACGGTGGATGAAAGCAGTACGGTTAGAAAGCTGAATTAGTATTCATACCCCTTGATGAAGGGTATCAGATACCCTTGGAAGAGGGGGATATAACAATAGGATGTATAACCTTTAAAAAAGAACGACTATGCTGGAACATGAGATTAAAAACAAAGTGCTTACCATTGGTAACCGTAAGGGACAGACCGTATATTACGCCTATCCCAAGTCGCAACAGAAGCTGACGAACAAGATGCTCATCGAGCGCATCGTGCGCGAGACCTCCCTCTCGGAAGGTGACGTGAGCAACGCCCTCATCAGCCTGAGCAACATCGTGTGCGATGCCCTCAAGATGGGCATGAGCGTTGACCTCGCCGAACTCGGCAGCCTCCGTCTCGTAGTCCCCTCCAAGATGATGGACACCCCGGAGGAAGTCACCGTGGCCGATGCCCTCAAAACCCCGAAAATCGTCTTCACCCCCAAGCAGAAGATGCGCGACGCCGCCAACAGCGTAGAATTGAGCATTGACCGCGATACCGTGACGAAAGCGGATGGCGGCAGCACCGGCGGCACGCAAGAGGACAATCCGCTTGGGTAAAACGAGAACCGGGCAGCTGCCCTCACGGGCGGCTCGCCTTTCGAGAAAATTCAGCATAGTAATAACTTTTAAAATTTGATGGGTATGTACGAAGCGAGACAGAATAAGGAAAGAGTGAGTAGGACGATTGGTGGAGGTGTGGCGAGGCAATGGATGAAGATTGAATATGGAAAGGAGGGAAAGACGTGGCAAGACCAGATTGTACGTAAAAATCCACATTCTCATATATGCCAATTTGCATGGGTTGCGAACATTAATTGTCCCAGCTGGGGAAGCAGCGCAAGTCTTGGGAGTGCCATACATTCTCGTATTCAGACTCGATTCTTGAGATATGGAGGCGCGAATAATCCACGTGTGGAAATACCTCACTCGACTCCTGTCCCTCATCAGCATGATATTGGGGATATGACGGGAAGAATATACCGTTATGGGGAGATTAAACCTAACGTGCAAAACGATATTAATAATGGGATAACTCAAATTCAACATCATAGGCTAAGCGAAAGGATAATAGTAACCAATCTTGGTAGTTTACAATTCCCCTTATCCAAGATTGACCCTCGAGCTTCAGTACAAGGAAATAATAATCCAACCTTAAGAGTTCAACAGAACCAGGCAGGTTTGTTGGTTTATGATGGTCAATAGTCAGTTTCCGTCCCGGCGGATATGTCATCCACCGGGGATGAGTATAAGGATTTGTAATCCTGAGTTTTTTAATTGAGTAATAATCTTAAAAATTTGATGGATATGTACGAAGCGAGACAGAATAAGGAGAAGGTTAGTAGGAGGATAGAAGATTTTATTAATAAAAGAAAAGTTATACAATCTTTTATTCAGAATTGTAGAAGTGATAACACAAATAGACAAACGCATAGAAGTTTTCAATTTATTTCATGTAATAAAACCTTGCAATTAATAGGAGGCTATATCCCAAACCAAAATGGTCCATATGCCGGTTTAGGCCAAAATATAGCCTCTCCTAATAGCGATTTTACCCAATCCCAAAGAAATCAAATATTAACTGATAATTCTAATCGTGGACAAAATACGATAAATGTATCATATCATGATGACCAAACACAGAATCCTTTAGGGTCGTTTAATCAAGCTGCTGCAATAGATCATATTTATCCTAAGGGATTAGGGGGAGTTAATGCTTATATAAACGCACAAGTCATAGATGCATCTACAAATAGTCAAATTGGAAATGTATATCCTAAAATGGGTTATACTGGTTCTCGTCTATATGTTGGACATAGTTGGACTTATAACGATATGCAGTTACCAGCTGGCAGTATATTACCAATAAATGGAAATGGGGCGCAAGCGTTAATCATCACTCCATGGGGTAATATAGATTTAAATACAGCAAGAGAGGTTAAATTATTAACTACTCCAATGAATCCATTATAGTTATATTTATTAAATTTAAGCAAATATACAGAATGATATTTGCCATCTTCATCGTTCTGTCAGATTTGCAATACAATGGCAATGAGTATAAGTATTTGCAATCCGCAATCATAAAGCAACAATTTTATTTTGATAAAACGGCTGCGCCTCGGCAATCTGCAAATTCATGCAAGCATGATTTGTCGTTGCTCCTGGCTTAAGCGTTCGTTCTTTGACAGACTGGAGCAGAAACGAAAGAAAACAAGCAGTTTGTTGGCAAAAGATTTGGTTAGATGTGACTAATTAGTTACCTTTGCGACATAATTATAGATAGACATGAAACGGAATCTGATATTGTCGCCTGCATTCAAGGAGTTTGAGCAAAACGCCAATCCCCGCACCCGCGAGAAGCTGCGCTACGCCATATCCATATTGGAAACGGTCTATCCGGTACCCACCAAGTTCGTCAAGAAACTGGTCGGGACAGACTTTTTCGAGTTGCGGGTGTCCGTGGACAACGAGATACGGGTCATCTTGTTTGCCGTGGACAACGACAACATCAATCTGGCGACAAACGTCATCCTACTGAACGGCTTTGTGAAGAAAAGCACCAAGGATTACGACAAGGAAATAACAAAGGCGATTAACATTTTAAGGAGTGTGTTATGACAACAACGAACAACAGACTGACAGCGGAAGAAGTGAAGAAGCTCCGTCAGACGGACTTCGCCAAGAAGCACGGC
>CASEYC010000026.1 GCA_949292025.1 uncultured Bacteroides sp.
AAAGAAATGGACGATGCCCATTTCGAACTGGGGCTTGATTATGAACCAATTTATGCTTATCTTTGAAAACAGAATTCAGATATAAGGAGAACTTACAACTGAATCCTGTTTCCATTTACACAAAATTTTGGACAGTGTCAATTTGGAAGAAGAAACGTGATACTACTTGAAACTACTTTAGTATCCATAATAATAGTAGTAAAAAAGGAGGAAGCCCCTACACGCTCCCTCCTTTCATCCGTTCATAGATAGCCTCATGACCTTTGTCCACATTGACAATGCGGAACTGAATCATTGAGCGTTCAGGAATATCATCCGGTATATGTGCCGCCAAGGCATGAATCACTTCATCCTTGTTGCTGAAACCAATATCCTCCAACTCATAAAGCAGCCGTCCACGGAAATACATCTCTCCACGCACCATATACTTGGGCGACAATCTGCATGAACCTTCCTCCTTGGTAACTTGGCTTCCCCCCTCTTCCGTAAAAAAAATGAAGTTCACGACCTTTTCATTCAACTCCCACGCCGGAGTGAAATCAATCTTGATATAGCTGCGTGTGACCTGATGCCCGCTGGCATGGTTCATCGCAAAAGCCACCTCCGATATGGATGCCCCGCAATCATTCTGCGCCACCGTGCCCCACGTATGGCGGAAAGTGTAGACACAATAATAATCCTCCTTCGCCATGCCAAGGCTCTTGCAGATTTGCTTGATGCCGACATTCACATTCGCACCGAAACTATCCGAAGTGGAGTGCCTCTGATGGAAACAGAACAGCCAATCCGTATCACTCCCACTATTCAGATATTTCTCAAAAATCGGCTGGATGATAGGCGGCACTCACATTTCAATATAAGCGCCATCCGCACGAGACCGTTTTGTCTTGGCCCTCCTATACTTTAGGATGCCATTATCATAATCCGTCTTCTTCATTTCATAGAGATCCACCGTGTTGATGCCAGCCAGGCAAAGAACCATCATAGCCACGTCCCGCCCCAGTTCCGCCAGCGGTTCCCTCATCTTGCTTTCCGGTATGGGGGCAGAGAAAAAACGTCTGCACTCCTCCGGCGATATGGCTCGTTTCTCCGGTGTATCCGCTTCCGGAATCTTCACCTTTGCCCAAGGATTCGTCTTTATGCGTATGATACCATTATCATAATCATTATACTCCAGCAAAGCCGCCTTGAATATCTGCCGCACGCAGATAGGATACATTTCCTTGGCACGTTTAGTCGTTGACAGTGTATTTATCCAGGCATTGATGAATGTAGAGGTCAGATGTGAGAACATCACTTTCGTTGTGCCCGCAAACCTCTCCAGATGCTGGAAAGCCAATTCATAATTACGCGCATTCCTCTCCTGCCCAGCATTAAACATCGCCGCATAATACTTCCGCGCATAATCCGAGAAACAAATGTCCTCATCCGACGAAAGAAGATAAGCCTTCACCTCCTTCACCGTCCAATTCCGGATATCCACCTTGTTCAGCTTCTCGATATACTCCGCTATGCGGTCTGCGCAATATTTCACCACGAACGGGTCTTTGATATCCTTACTCTTGGTCAGGCTCTTGGCGTTTACCAGCTTGTCCGTCTTGATATAGTCCGGGGCCGACTTATGCGAGATACGGATATACACCGGATAATACCCGTCTTTACGCTGATTTCGTACACATGCAGAGAATGTGGCCATATTCTTTTTTGTTAATGATTGATGTTCATTATCTTATACCATTCAAAGTATGGTGTAATTTCACCGTAATTACGACCTTATTTTTCTGCAAATATACTGTAATTTTTTATATTCATAATACACGAAAACCGTATATTTTGCAACTAAAACAAATAGGCGGCAACCCCTTCAAACCGAGGGATTACCGCCTAATTATCTGTGATTTATGCGTTTATTACGCTTCTTCGATGGCAGCCTGCGCCGCAGCCAGTCGTGCGATGGGCACACGGAACGGAGAGCAGCTGACGTAGTTCAAACCTACCTTGTGGCAGAACTTCACGGATGAAGGCTCGCCGCCATGCTCGCCGCAGATGCCGCACTTCAGCTCGGGACGTACTGAACGGCCTTTCTCCACAGCCATCTTGATGAGCTGGCCCACGCCGTTTTGGTCGAGCACCTGGAAGGGGTCTACCTTCAGAATCTTCTTCTCCAGATATACCGGCAGGAAAGTGGCGATGTCGTCACGCGAATAACCGAAGGTCATCTGCGTCAAGTCGTTCGTACCGAAGGAGAAGTATTCAGCATGAGTAGCAATGCGGTTAGCCGTCAGGGCTGCACGCGGGATTTCAATCATCGTGCCTACCTTGAAGGGAACCTCGATGCCTTCTTCCTCGAATACACGCTTGGCCGTGGCACGGATAATCTTCTCCTGTGCTTCGAACTCATAGAGGATACCGATCAGCGGCACCATGATTTCGGGATGCGGATCGTAGCCTTCCTTCTTCAGCTCGCAAGCAGCACCCAAGATGGCTTCGGTCTGCATCTCGGTGATTTCCGGATAGGTGTTGCCCAAACGGCATCCGCGATGACCCAACATCGGGTTGTGCTCGCAGAGGCTGTCCACACGCTGGCGGATATACTCTACCGTCACGCCCATGGCTTCGGCCATCTCTTCCTGTCCCTTCTGATCGTGCGGCACGAATTCATGCAAAGGCGGGTCGAGCAGGCGGATGTTCACGGGATAACCGTCCATGGCCTGGAAGATGCCCTTGAAGTCATTCTTCTGGTAAGGCAACAGCTTGCGGAGTGCCTTCTTGCGGCCTTCTGCATCCGGTGCCAGAATCATCTCGCGCATGGCGATAATCTTCTGATTCTCGAAGAACATGTGCTCCGTGCGGCACAGTCCGATACCTACGGCGCCAAACTTGCGGGCCACCTCGGCATCGTGCGGCGTGTCGGCGTTGGTGCGCACTTGCAGGCGGGTATATTTGTTGCAGAGATCCATCAGCTTGGCAAAGTTGCCGGAAACTTCCGCGGCTTTCGTCGGAACTTCACCTTGGTAAACCTCGCCGGTGCTGCCGTTCAGCGAGATGTAGTCGCCTTCCTTCAGCACGACGCCTTCGATTTCCACCGTGCGGCTCTTGTAGTCCACGTTGATGGCGCCAGCACCCGACACGCAGCACTTACCCATGCCGCGGGCCACAACGGCTGCATGTGAAGTCATGCCGCCACGTGCCGTCAGGATACCTTCGGCAACGGTCATGCCGGCCAAGTCTTCGGGAGAAGTCTCGATACGCACCATGACTACGCGATGGCCGTCTGCACGCCATTTGGCTGCATCGTCGGCAAAGAACACAATCTGGCCGCAGGCAGCACCCGGAGAAGCCGGGAGGCCACGGGTCAGGACTTTGGCGTTGCGGAGTTCTTCCTTGTCGAATACGGGGTGAAGCAGTTCGTCCAACTTGTTGGGCTCGCAGCGTGCGATGGCGGTCTTTTCGTCTATCAATCCCTGCTCCATCATTTCCATGGCGATGCGCACCATGGCGGCGCCGGTACGCTTGCCGTTACGAGTCTGCAAGAACCAAAGTTTGCCTTCCTGTACGGTGAACTCCATGTCCTGCATGTCGTGGTAGTGGTTTTCCAGCTTCGTCTGCAGCTCATCCAGCTCCTTGTAGATTTCGGGCATGGCTTCTTCCATGGAAGGATACTTGCTGGCGCGCTCTTCCTCGCTGATGCCTTGCAACTGTGCCCAGCGCTGAGAGCCGATTTTCGTGATTTGCTGCGGCGTGCGGATGCCGGCCACCACGTCCTCGCCTTGTGCGTTGATGAGGTATTCGCCGTTGAAGAGGTCTTCGCCCGTGGCGGCATCGCGGCTGAAGCATACGCCCGTAGCGGATGTGTTGCCCATGTTGCCGAACACCATGGCCTGCACGTTGACGGCCGTTCCCCATTCATCGGGTATGCCTTCCATCTTGCGGTAGAGGATGGCGCGCTCGTTCATCCAGGAATTGAACACGGCACAGATGGCGCCCCACAACTGCTCGTAGGCATCCGTCGGGAATTCCTTGCCCGTGACGTTCTTCACGGCTTCCTTGAATTTCTTTACCAGCGTCTTCAGGTCTTCCACGTCCAGTTCGTTGTCCAGACGCACGCCTTTGGCCTTCTTCACCTCCTCGATGATGGCCTCGAACGGGTCGATGTCGTCCTTGTTGGTGGGTTTCATGCCCAGCACCACGTCGCCGTACATCTGCACGAAGCGGCGGTAGGAGTCCCATGCGAAACGTTCGTTGCCCGTCTTGCGTGCCAATCCGGCCACCACTTCGTCATTCAAGCCGAGGTTGAGGATAGTATCCATCATGCCCGGCATGGATGCGCGTGCGCCCGAACGCACGGAAACGAGCAGCGGATTCTCCACGTCGCCGAACTTCGAGTTCATCAGGTTTTCAATCATTGCGATGGATTTCTCCACGTCGTCTTTCAGCACAGCCACCACGCTGTCTTGTCCTTTTTCGTAATATTCGGTGCAGACTTCGGTGGTGATGGTGAAGCCCGGAGGAACGGGCACTCCAATAAGGTTCATTTCGGCCAGGTTGGCGCCTTTGCCACCCAGCAGGTTACGCATGTCGGCCTTGCCTTCTGCCTGGCCGTTACCAAAGGTATAAACTCTTTTCTTGTCCATGATACAATCTAAAGTTATTGAACAAATTTTTTCTGTTCGCAAAGCTAAGAATATTTCGCAAGACTATGAAACTTTTCGGGGAGAAAATCACGAAAAATTGCAATTTCCACTTTGCAATCTCCTCTTTTTCGCCCTCCGGAGAGGTTTAGAAGCCTCAAACAGGCCTGCATATCGAAAGAAATAGCTACTTTTGCAAGACAATTAAACTAACAGAAGAACAAGTGGCAAGAAAGAAGAAAGAACTCCCCCTGCTGGAGAACATCACGATTACGGACGTGGCGGCGGAGGGCAAGGCCATCGCCCGGG
Organism: uncultured Bacteroides sp.; assembly: GCA_949292025.1. Classification (GTDB taxonomy): domain Bacteria; phylum Bacteroidota; class Bacteroidia; order Bacteroidales; family Bacteroidaceae; genus Bacteroides. The sequence continues at coordinate 4,941 of CASEYC010000026.1, forward strand.
TGGACAACCTGGTGGTGTTTGTGCCCTACGTGGTGCCCGGAGACGTGGCCGACCTGCAAGTGACCCGCAAGAAACATAATTATGCCGAAGCCGAAGCCGTGTGCATCCACCACTACTCGGACAAGCGCGCGACGCCTTTCTGCACGCACTACGGCGTGTGCGGCGGATGCCAATGGCAATGCCTCGCCTACCCCGAGCAGTTGAAGTACAAGCAGAAGCAAGTAGTGGACAACCTCACCCGCATCGGCAAGGTGGAGCTGCCCGAAATCTCCCCCATCCTCGGCTCTGAACAGACAGAAGGCTACCGCAACAAGCTGGAATACACCTTCTCCAACAAACGCTGGCTGACGCGCGAGGAAGTGGCGCAGAACGTCGTCTACGAGCAGATGAACGCCGTGGGCTTCCACATCCCCGGCGCGTTCGACAAGGTGCTGGCCATCGAGCGGTGCTGGCTGCAGGACGACATCTCCAACCGCATCCGCAACGCCGTGCGCGACTATGCCTACGCCCACGGCTACACCTTCATCAACCTGCGCACGCACGAGGGGATGCTGCGCAACCTGATTGTGCGCACCTCCACCACCGGACAGCTGATGGTCATCCTCGTGGCGCAGGTGCAGGGAGACGGGGAGATGGAGAAATTCCGCGAGCTGCTGTCCTACACAGGCGACACCTTCCCCGAAATCACGTCCCTGCTCTACGTTATTAATAATAAGGTGAACGACTCCATCGGCGACCTGGAGGTGCACACCTTCCGCGGCGAGGACCACATCTTCGAGGAGATGGAGGGATTGCGCTTCAAGGTGGGGCCAAAATCGTTCTACCAGACCAACTCGCGCCAGGCGTACCGCCTCTACCAGGTGGCGCGCGACTTTGCGGGACTGACGGGCGAGGAACTGGTGTATGACCTCTATACGGGCACGGGAACCATCGCCAACTTCGTCTCGCGGCAGGCACGCCAAGTGATAGGCATCGAATACGTGCCCGAGGCCATCGAAGACGCGCGCGTCAACTCCGCCATCAACGGCATCGGCAACACGCTGTTCTTCGCCGGGGACATGAAGGACATCCTGACGCCCGACTTCATCCGCACGCACGGCCACCCCGACGTCATCATCACCGACCCGCCCCGCGCCGGGATGCACCCGGACGTGGTGGACGTCATCCTCCAGGCGGAGCCGCGGCGCATCGTCTACGTCAGCTGCAACCCCGCCACCCAGGCGCGCGACCTCCAGCTGCTCGACGCGAAGTACCGCGTCACGCACGTGCAGCCGGTGGACATGTTTCCGCACACGTATCATGTGGAGAATGTGGTGCGGCTGGAGAAGAGATGAGAAACAGGAATTTAGTTTAGGCGCGGATTACGCGGATGGACGCGGATTTCAGTGAATTAGAATAAAAAAATATCCGTGAAATCCGCGTAATCCGCGCCTAAAAACATCGATAAATCAGCACTCATGAAACAGAAAACAACCTACGCCAAAGCCCAGAACCAATACACCGACTACCTCGTGCGCGAGCCCATGGAGCTGATGGAGTTCCTGGCCAGCAAGATGCCACAAGCCAGCCGAACCAAGCTCAAGACGCTCCTCGCGAAGCGGGTGGTCTTCGTGGACAACGTCATCACCACCCAATACAACTTCCCCCTCCGGCCGGGAATGAAGGTGCAGATCAGCCGGGAGAAGCACACGCACGAGTTCCGCTCCAACCTGCTCCGCATCGTCTACGAGGATGCGTACCTCATCGTCGTGGAGAAGCGCGAGGGACTGCTCTCGGTGGGCACCGAACGCGAGCGCGAGCGCACAGCCCAATCCATCCTGAACGAGTATGTGCGCCGCTCGGGACGGAAGAACCGCGTCTACGTGGTGCATCGCCTGGACAGGGACACGTCCGGCCTGATGATGTTCGCCAAGGACGAGAAGACGCAACACACCCTGCGCGACAACTGGCACGAGCTGGTGTTCGACCGCCGCTACGTGGCCGTGGTGGCGGGCGAGATGGAGCGCGACCAAGGCACCGTCCGCTCGTGGCTGACCGACCGCACGCTCTACGTCTACTCCAGCCCGGTGGACGACGGCGGCAAGGAATCCATCACGCACTACCGCACCATCCGGCGCGCAGGCGGCCTCTCGCTGGTGGAGCTGCACCTGGAGACGGGGCGCAAGAACCAAATCCGCGTACACATGCAGGACTTGGGGCATCCCGTCGTGGGCGACGGACGCTATGGCGTGGAAGACCTCAATCCCCTCGGACGCCTGGCGCTGCACGCCTTCAAGCTCTGCTTCTACCACCCCGTGACGGGCGAGGAGATGCGCTTCGAGACGCCCTATCCGGCGGAGTTCAAGAAAATCGTCTGTAATGGTTAGTTCAGCTCCGGCATCTGCGTGAACGTCGCCCAAACGCGGTATTTGTCTCCCAGGCTGGACATGGCGTTTTCCCATTGCCGGTCGGTGTCGTCGTCGAGGCAGGGACGCCCGTTGCGCCTGACGAGCCAGGTGTCCGCCTCGCACTCCTCGGCGAGCTGGCCGTCCTCCCATCCGGCGTAGCCCAGGAAGAAGCGCAGGTGGTTCCTGACGGGGTTGCCCTGGACGATGTAGCGGCGGACGGACTCGAAATCGCCGTTCAGGTAGATGCCTTCGCCCACGGGGAGGGAGCCGGGCACGTCGGGCAGGTTGTGGAGATAGAACAGCGTGTCCATGGCGAGGGGCCCTCCGCGGTAGACGGGAATCTCCTCGGGCGAATAGCAGTCGCTCATGATGTCGCCCAGCATCACGGGCAGGGGTTTGTTCAGCACCAGCCCCATGGTGCCGCCTCCCACTTCGTGCTCGACGACGTAGACGACGGAGCGCCCGAAGAAGTGGTCGCGCAGGAAAGGCTCGGCTATCAGCACGCAGCCTTGGCAAGGCTCCACGTGATTGTATTCGATGCGGTAAGGGTCAGGATCCATTCTTTTTGTAAAGCATTTTTTAGGCGCGGATTACGCGGATTTCACGGATAATTTTTATTCCAATACACTTGGATTCCATTGATTATACAAATATATATCCGTGAAATCCGCGTAATCCGCGCCTAAATTAAAATTCCATTTTATCTTACATCCGGGATATTCTTCCCATGGTCCTCCGCGAACCGCGCCATCCGCTCGTCCAGCAGGGCGTACTGGTGGTCCTGGATGAAGGACGTGCAGGCGCGTAGCCCTTGGCGCAGGCTGCCGGTGGTGTCCAGGGGGATGGCGCTGACGCCGTAGTACATCAGCTCGCGCGCCAGCTCGCCGCCCGTCATGCCGGGATAGCCGATGGTGAAGTAGAAGCCGTCCGCCACAGGCTCGTCCACGTCGGTGTCATACACCAGGTGGAAGCCGTGGCGCAGGAAGATTTCCTTCAGCCGCCGCGCCCGCTCGCCATAGACGCTCACCTCGTCGCGGAAGTTCCATGTGCCGTCCGACGCCGCCTTCATCATCGCCGCCAGGGCGTATTGGGCGGAGTGGCCGGTGCCGGATGAAAGTGCGTAGAGCACGCGGTGGATGAAGACCGTGCCGAAGGTGCCCGGCGCGCCGTAGCGCGACTGCAGGCCGGGGAAGGCGCGGTGGTAGAGTTTGTCCGAGATGCACGCCACGCCGATGCGCTGACCGGCATAGCTGAACGCCTTGGAGCCGGAGATGAGCAGGACGTAGTTGTCCGTGTAGCGCGCCACGGTGGGCTGATAGGGAGGCTCGAAGGGGTGGCCCAGGTCGCGCCGGAAGTCCATGGCGAAGTAGGCCAGGTCCTCCAGGACGGGGACGTCATACTGCGTGGCCAGCCGCCCGATGGCCTCCAGCTCGTCCTCGCGCAGGCACACCCACGAGGGGTTGTTGGGGTTGGAGTAGATGATGGCGGCGACATTCCCCACCTTCAGGTAGCCCTCCAGCTTGGCGCCCAGCCGCGCGGCGCCGCGATAGTCGTAGACGTCAAAGCTCGCCGCCCGCGCGCCCATCACCACCAGTTGCTGCTTCTGCACGGGGAATCCGGGGTCGATGAACAGCACCGTGTCGCGCCCCTCCTTGCACTGCGTGCAGGTGAGGAACGAGGCGAACGTGCCCTGCATGGAGCCGGTGACGGGCACGCACCCCTCCGGCGCGACGTCCACGCCGACGAACGCCTTGACAAACCTCGATGCTTCCTCCTTCAGCATCCGCTCGCCGTTGATGTCCGGATAGAGCGAGGCGACGCCCCGGCGCAGGGCTTCCACCTCCGCCTCCACCCCGATGGCGGCGGGCGGCAGGCCGGGCACGCCCATCTCCATCTTGACGAATTCCACGCCCGAGGCGGCTTCCGCCCCGGCGGCCACGGCTTTCACTTCGCGGATGGTGGCCCGGGAGAAGTCGGCAATGCCCAGGTCGCGGATGATGTTGTCTACCAACGTGCGGTCAATCGGTGTGTTCATTTTCGGTATGCGGTTTTAATGTTTTTGTTTTTAGGATTACCCTACAAAGGTAAGCAATGTTTTTGAAACGTGCAACACCTCCCGCCCGATTTCTTCCATTTTCTGCGCAATTGCTGCCAGCCGGTCATCCGCCGGAAGAGAGAAAGGAGCGTCAAAACATATCAGTTGTATCAGTTGTATCAGATATCAGTTATCAAAATCGACCTGACGAGGCTGAAAAGAAAAAGAAAAAGTATATTAATAATATTATAGATATAATATATATATATATTATATATATAATATTTATATCTCAAGTTCCTTAATTCGTTTTACCATTTTTGATAACTGATATCTTATACCACTGATACACTGATACGCTTGAGGCATCATCTATGCCCAAACATAACGCCTGCTTCTGTGCCGTCAAA
>CASEYC010000027.1 GCA_949292025.1 uncultured Bacteroides sp.
GTCAGGCCAGATGTTTGCCGCCGGCTTCCTTCTGATTCCACTTCGCAATGGACACCCTTGCCCTTGGCTATACACTTCCCGCTATCGGGCGTGTTACGGACTTGCACCGATTAGAGAATGTTCGTGCTGGGCGAACTAAAGAGGTGGCACCTTTACTGCAAAAAGGTGCCACCTCTTTTGCCTCCAGCCGCAAAGATAGTGATTTCTTCTTGCACGGCAAAGGAGTTCAAGGTCAAATCTCCGGCCTGCACGGCCGCCCTGCCTACTTCAGATAGGTGCGGAAGAACCCTTCTATCCGGTCGAACGGAATCTTCTCCAGGTTGTCATACAGGTCCGTATGCACGGCGCCGGGCACGATGAGCAGCTCCTTGTTGTCGCCCTTCAATTCCTTGTAGACGGTCTCGCTGAAGTAGCGGGAGTGGGCCTTCTCGCCGTGGACGAGGAGGACGGCACTGCGGATTTCCGGGGCATAGGCCAGGATGGGCTGGTTGATGAGCGAGAGCGAGGACGTCACGTTCCACCCGCCGTTGGAGCCGAGGGAGCGTTTGTGGTAGCCACGCGGGGTCTTGTAGAAGGCGTGATAGTCCTTCATAAATTGCGGGGCATCGGCGGGCAGCGTGTCCGGCACGCCTCCGGCCAGGGCGTAGGTGCCGTTGCGGTAGTCCTCGGTGCGCTGAGCGTTGAGCTGCTGCCTCATCGCGTGGCGGGCGTCGGCATTGTCGGCGGCATCGTTGTAGCCCTTGGCGGTGACGCGGGTCATATCGTACATCGTGACGGCCACCGTGGCCTTGATGCGCGTGTCGATGGCGGCGGCGTTCACGGCAAAGCCTCCCCAGCCGCACACGCCGAGGATGCCCACCTGCCCGGGATGGACGTCGGGGCGCGTGGAGAGGTAGTCGATGGCGGCGCAGAAGTCCTCGGTGTTGATGTCGGGCGAGGCCACATAGCGGGGCTGGCCGCCGCTCTCGCCGGTGAAGGAGGGGTCGAAGGCGAGGGTCAGGAAGCCGCGTTCGGCCAACGTCTGCGCGTAGCGGCCGGACACTTGCTCCTTCACGGCGCCGAACGGGCCGCAGACGGCGATGGCGGGCAGCTGGCCCGTGGCGTCCTTGGGGATGTAGAGGTCGGCGGCGAGGGTGATGCCGTAACGGTTGTGGAAGGTGATTTTCGTGTGGTTCACCTTGTCACTCTGTGGGAATACCTTGTCCCACTCTTGGGTCAGTGTCAGTTGTTCTTCCATTGTGTTATTGGTTTTAACGGGTTGATTGTCCGGTTCTTGCCCGCCCTTCCCGCCGCAGGAGGCGAGGAGGAGGGAGAGGCAGAGGGCGGCGATGAATGATGTTTTCATACTTTCTCCTATTTATTAATTAAACTGTTTTACCCATCTCATAAGCGGAAGCCAACGCCGTGTGCCCTTCAATCTCTCCCGCCTCGTTCACTCCGCCGGCAAACACCGAGCCTGCCAGGCGGGCGTTCTCGAAGCACTCTATCCACCCTTCCAGTCCGGACACTGCACGGGCGGGAGTCTGCTCCTCGTCATCGGCCGCCGATGTCAGCAGGTAGACGTCGCGGAAGTGATAGTCGGTGGTGTACAAGGGATTGGCGCGGTCGAGCAACGTCTTCAGCTGCCCGCTCAGTTCGTAGTAATATATCGGTGTGGCAAAGACCAGTACATCCGCCCCGTACATCTTCTGCACGATGGCAGGGGCATCGTCTGCAATGACACACTTCTGCGTCTTCTGGCAGGCCAGGCAGCCTTTGCAGAAGCGTATCTCCTTCCCCTTGAGACTGACGGCCTCCACCTGATTTCCTGCCTCTGCCGCGCCACGGGCAAAGGCCGCAGCCAATGCGTCCGAGTTGCTCCGTGGACGCAGGCTGGACGAAATAATCAATATCTTCTTCATATTCATACCTTCTAACTCCTGAAACCTCATCATCTATACGCCTTCTCGAAGATGCCGCGGCAGTCCTCGTGCGTCATCTCGCAGGGATTGGCGGCAAAGAGTCCGCCCATCGTCTCACGGGCGTTGCGGGCCAGGGTGTCGCACTCTTCCTTGCAGATGCCGTAGTCGCTCATCTTCAGGTCGGCCACGCCGCACGCCTTTTGCAGGTCGGCCAGGGCGGTGAGGAAGTCTTCGGGCTTGTCGGCATCTTTCATACCCATGGCACGAGCCATCTTGACGAACTGTCCGTCGCAGGCATGACGCTCCACGAAGAAGCGGTAGAACTCATTGGAAATCATAATCAGGCCGGCACCGTGGGGCAGGTCGTAGTGGCAGGCGCTCATGGCATGCTCCATGGAGTGCTCGGCGGTGGTGCTGGTCAGCTGCATGGTCAGTCCGGCTATGGTGCTGCCATATGCCACGGCCTCGCGGGCCTCGATGTCGTTGCCGTCCTTCACCGCGCGGGGCAGGTACTTGGCGATGTGCTCAATGGCAGAAAGCGCTATCGGCTCGCTCAGCACGTTGACGAAGCGGCTGATCATCACCTCCGTGTTGTGGAAGAGGGCGTCGAAGCCTTGGTAGGCGGTGTACTTGGCGGGGACGGTGCGCATCAGTTCAGGGTCCACGATAGCCAGCACAGGATTCAGGATGGGGTTGCCGAAGCCTATTTTCTCCTTGGTCTCGTGGTTGGAAATGACACCCCAACAGTTGATTTCAGAGCCGGTGCCGGACGTGGTGGCGATGGTCACGATGGGCAGCCCAGCGTGCTGCAAGGGCTGTGCCTTGCCCGTGCCGCCACAGACGTAATCCCACAGGTCGCCCGAATTGGTGGCCATGGCCGATACGGCCACGGCAGCATCCAGCACGGCACCGCCACCCAAGGCCAGGATGAAGTCGCAACCATTCTGCTTGGCGCAGGCGGCGGCTTCCATCACCACTTCCTTCGAGGGGTTCTCGTGAATGTTGTTGCAGACGACGTAACCCACACCGGCTTTGTCCAACTGGGCGGTCACGCGGTCCAACGTGCCGTTCACCTTGACGGACTTTCCGTTGGAGATGAGCAACAAAGCCTTCTTGCCCGGCATCTGTTGCTCAACGAGTTCATTCAACTTGCCGCGTCCGAAGAGCAGCTTGGTAGGCGTGTTCAGCATAAAATCCATGTTCATTGTTTTTCCTCCTATTATTAATGTATAAATGATAATTTAGCAGTGTTTAGTGTTTTGCGATTAGTGATTAGCAAGGCGTTCGGTAGCAGTGTACTAATCACTCATCACTAAACCCTAATCGCTAAATTAAATTCCTGTTTCCCGGATGCAAAGTTACACCAAAGACATCACAGCGCGTTTGTCGTAAGGCTCAATCTGCATTGTCGAGAAGCTCAATTTTCAAGAAGCCATTACCGCCGTGGGCGATACGCCGTACTGCCGCTTGAACGCGGCCGAGAAATGGGATTGGTTCTTGAAGCCCACTTGGGCGTAGACGTCCGCTATCTTCCGCCCGCCTTCCTTCATCAGGCTGTAAGCCACCTCCAATCGCTTGCGGATGAGCCATTTCTCGGGCGTCAGGTCGCTGATTTTCTTGAAGTCGCGCTTGAAGGTGGCCAGGCTGCGGCCCGTGTAGTGCGCCAGGTCTTCCTGCGTGAACTCGTACATATAGTTCTTGTCCATAAAGTCCAGGATGTCTATCTTCCACGGCTCGTTGAAGTCGAAGAGCGTGGGAGCAAAGCGTTTGTCGATGTGGAGCAAGGCCAAGAGCCCCTCCTGCATCTTTAGGTGCATAAAGTCGCCCTGGGGTTTCACCTCCGGGTCGAAGAAAGGAAGCAGCGAAGAGAACAGGCTGGTAAACTCTGCTGTCTTGGGCAACTTGATGACCGCGGGATCCAGCTTGGGCGTATGGGTCGGCACCTTGTAGGGACCGCCCTGGGCATACATCTCGCGCAGGAAATTGCGGGTGAAACTCAGGAAGATGCCGCAATAACGCTCGCCGTTGCACGGCTTCTTATATAAGGTAATGTGGTGGTCGCGGGGAATGAAGACGCATTCACCCTTGCCCACGTGGATTTGCTCCTCGCCGTTGTCCAGCACCATCTCGCCCGAATAGACATAATTGATGGCATATTCGCGCGAACGGTGGACACAAGCACCCACATCGTCGTAGAAGAAGCTGTAGAATATGTTCTCGTAATTGAAGATGAGCTTCATCGGACCGAGGTCCTTTTCTTGCAAGTATTTCTGTTCCATATTGTTGCTGTTAAATGATAATTTATCGGTGATGATTGGAACGCAAATTCCTATTTACCGTCACCACCCCGCCAACCTAATCTTTCGCGTAGGGGGCGGAAATGTTTCGTCAATCTCCCGCCAATCTTCTGCCGTGAGCGAGAACTCCAGGCTGCGGGCATTCTCCTCCACATGGGCGAGGCTGCTTGCCTTGGGGATGGCGATGACATTCGCCGTGCGCATCACCCAAGCCAACATCACCTGCGTGGGCGTGGCATCGTGCCGACGGGCTATCTCCATTAAGGTCTTGTGACTGCGCAAGCGTCCTTCCCCCAGCGGCGTGTAGGCCATGACGGGAATATGATGCGCCTCGCTCCAAGGAATCAGGTCATACTCGATGCCGCGGTCCCGCAGGTTGTAGAGCACTTGGTTGGCGGCGCAATCCTCTCCGTGAGGCAGAGAAAGGATATGCTCCATGTCCGCCACGTCGAGGTTGCTCATGCCCCACAGGCGGATTTTGCCCTCCTGCTGCAACTCCACCATCGCACGAACGGTCTCGGAGAAGGGATGCCGCCCTATCCAATGCAGCAGATAGAGGTCAATGTAGTCCGTGCCCAGACGTTGCAAGCTCCGTTCGCAAGCCCGTTTCGTACCCTCGTAACTGGCATTGCCGGGTAAGACCTTGCTGACAATGAAGGCTTTCTCCCGACAGGGCCGCACGGCCTCGCCCACCAGTTCTTCCGTGTCATACATCTCGGCGGTGTCTATCAACGTCAGGCCCAGGTCAATGCCCCGGCGCAGGGCTTGTATTTCCTCCTTGCGCCGACGGCCCATCTGATAGGTGCCTTGCCCGAGGGGGCAGACTTGACGGCCGTCACGGAAAGTAATCCATCTTTTTTCCAACATACGCTTCCTTTATTGGTTCACGACGCAAAGGTAAGGGAAAAGGATGAAAGGCACATTGCCATGAGGCTCAAAATTGATTGCCGAAAAGCTCATTACGCCCTGAATAAACAGACTCCCCTTGACTCCAGGAATTAAGGAAAAGGGAAATTTGCTTTTTACTTCAAACACGGTTATCTTTGCAAAATAAACCCCGGTGAATTTCACGGCGGTTTCATTGAAGGCTAAAAAAACATTCCTCTTATGAAATTCTACGATAGGACAAACGAACTGAAAGAATTGCAGGATGTACGCAATCTGGCTTTTACGGACCATTCCAAACTTACCGTATTGACGGGACGCAGACGAATAGGGAAGACAAGCCTCATATTCAACAGTTGCGAGGACAGTACGACCTTGTATTGGTTTGTCAAAAGAAGCAACGAAGCGGACTTGTGCATGGAGTTTGCGGAAACGGTCACCCGGGTATTGGGTGCCTCCGTACCGGGAAGATTGTACAGTTTCACCCGGCTTTTTGAATTTGTCATGGAGCTAGGCATCCGGCACAAGTTCAATTTGATCATCGACGAGTTTCAGGAGTTCTATAATATCAATCCGTCCATATATAGCGGCATGCAGGACATTTGGGACAGGTTCCGCACCCGCACGCATGTGAATTTGATTGTAAGCGGCTCGGTCTATACACTGATGGAAAAGATATTCAAGGATGCCAAGGAGCCCTTGTATGGCCGCAGCGACAGGGTTTTGAAGCTCTATCCGTTTCCCACATACGTACTGAAAGAGATTTTAAGAGACCACAAACCGGACTTCACCCCCGAGGACTTGCTGGCTCTGTACACCTTCACCGGCGGGATTCCCAAGTACATCGAATTGTTCATGGATGCCCACGCGGTGGATATGCCTCAAATGGTCGATTTTATGGTTCAACCCGATTCCCCCTTCATGGACGAAGGAAACACCCTGCTTATCCAAGAGTTTGGAAAGAAATACGGGAATTATTTCTCCATACTGAGCGCCATTGCCGATGGAGACAATACACTGCCGGACATAGAAGGAAGATTGGGCATCAGCCCGGGAGGCTACCTGAAAAGGCTGGAAGAAGATTATAACCTCATCCACAAGAAAAGGCCCATCCTTTCCAAGGAAGGGACGCAAAAGGTCCGGTTCGGGATTTCGGACCCGTTTCTGCGTTTCTGGTTCCGCTATTTCCAGAAATACCAATCCCTAATCCAAATACGGAATTTCAAGGGGCTGGCAAGCATCATCAAGAATGACTATGCCACATACTCCGGCTGGATGTTGGAGGAATATTTCAAGCAGCAAATGATGGAAAGCGGTGACTTCCTGGACATCGGTTCCTGGTGGGAAGGCAAAGGTGATGCCAACGAGATAGACATCGTAGGCATCTACCTGTTCGAGAAGAAGGCCTTGGTTGCCGAAGTAAAGCGCCAGCGGAAGAATTTCAAGCCGGATTTGTTCCAAAAGAAAGTGGACGCCTTACGAAACAAGGTCCTCCACAAATTCGAGATTGAAAGCAAATGCCTGACGATGGAAGATATGTAAACCGCGTTCAGACCATTCTTCTGAAGCCTGTCCGAGTGTCCTACTGAACACTGCCCGAGCCGTCAACTGAACACTGCACCTACCCGTCAGTTGAACACTCGGACAGCCATCAGTTGACGGCTCTTATATCTTACGCTTAAAATAAATCATGTCTTTCAGCACCTTGCCATCTTCCATAATTGGATGGTCATAATTCTTTAAGAAAAAGTCGGCCACGGTATGCGAAAAGGGGCAGGTAATGTTTCTTATCGCTTATAACAGGCAGAATCCGGACTTGGATGGCAGAGGCTTTGGCGTATTTGTGCAAGGCTTCCGCATCCGATTCCCGCCAAGGACGGAGAATCAAACGTGAAGTGGTCAACTGATTGGCCGTTTCCTGTTCCATTGCGCTATACTATTGATAGGTTTGCGCAAAGATAGTGTTTATACATTTAGTTCTTTGATTTCTTTCTGTAAATTTTCCAAGAAACGTGCAGCATGTGCCCCGTCCATCTGTGTATGGTGGAACTGAAAGGAAACAGTCAATGTCCGTTTCCACCAATGCCGTTTGCATTTACCCCAAATCAGAAACGGATTATTGAACACACCGCTATACATGCCTACCGCCCCATCTATCTCATATTGTGCAAGGGCAGACGTGCCAATCACCATACTATCCGTCAAATCGTGGTTCTGGCAGCTTTCGGCAACTTGCTTCGTCAGCCTCAGGTAATCCGCATTGAACTGCTGCAAATTATTGGAGAAAGGGACATCGCAGGAACTGACCTCACCCTCCCGATTGGCCACAATGGTACAGACGGCAAGATTGTCGTATTGCATTAACTTCCTGCCAACAGGCAGCATATAAAACTCTTTGATGCGGCTTGCCGCCCGCCCGACACACCAGCACATCAGCATATTGAACTTCAATCCTGTCCGTTTGCCGATGCGGGCAAGGCGAGTAACATCCATTGTCTTAAAGAAGGTAAGCATGGGCATAGGCGCATCCATCCACATCTCGAATGCGTAGGCACGGGTCGTTTCTTTGGGATTTACTTCTTTCATTCTATCGCTCGTTGAATCTTTATGCAAAAGTATAATATCTAAAGCTATTTCCAACAAGATATTAGCTAGTTTCTGTTCTGCCACTCTCTTGTACTATATACTATTTCTGTATTTTTTTATAATCTTCCGTTATCATTCCATTCTCCGTAGAGAAGTCCTTTTCGGGTATTTTCTATGAATTTGTTCAGGCGACTTTCAAAAAGTTCGGGCTGATTCTTCTTGATTTGGATAGTATCAATCCTGATTCGCTTATATAAGTCAGGGAATTGGCAGAAGTTATTCCACACTACCGGATCGGATTGTAGTCTCTGCAATATATCCTTGTCAATAATAAAACCATTAGGTGACATATCCGGCAGAACGGCCCTTCCGGCATCAGTCATCAGTCCTAACCGCTCCATCCTGCGGCATCTTTCCTTGTTAAGCTCGGACCAATTGCTTCTCGGTTTTCTGGGACAAAGTTTCTGGGCTGTTACATTATCTGCTATTTTCTTAGTTGTACTGTCTATCCCCGTAAGATGGATTCACAAATAGTTACCCGAAAAGTCCTGTCTTTCCATAATGAATGCAGGACGTAAAGGATGCTTTGCCTGGAGCATTCGCAGAGCAAAGGTGTTGATACATAACCTTGTTTGTGAAGCCCACAGGTGCATTCCAGGAAATACAGGTTATAAACAGAACCTTTTTTTATTATTTCGCATCTTACACCCGGCAATTCATTGGCCTTAGAGAAAAAATCGTCCATATTTCCTTTTGCCTGTTCATACAGGTCTTTATAAACCTGAAGCGTTCCGCACTGTACGCAATGCTTTCCGCATTCCGAAAAGAATTGCTCCCTTTGTTCCGCTGCAAGTTTGGCAATTCCTTTCTCAAATCCTTTGAACCAATCTGATAATTCCATATTATTTGATGGTGTTATGTATATGTTTTACTATAATTGGAGACAACAGCGTAGTCGCCAGAACCAACAGCCATAAATTGCCGGACAACGGATTGTAAGCGGCCAAAAGTTTCGAAACAGTACTGCCTCCCGCCAGTCCTGTGGCAAGTTCAAAAACAATCGTCAACAATGCCCAGCCTATCCCAATCAACCAGCCATCTTTGGAGGTAAAGGCTTTTATCATTCGAGGCAATAGCAGCCAAGTTATCAAGAAAATACACACGCTTAAAATGATTCCGCTGACAGGCAATGCCCATTCCTCTCCGATAGCTTCCACCAATACATATTCCCTCAGCCCGCCATTGAGGATGGCTACGGGGATAAAGCAAAGCCAAATAAAGAGAGATTTCAAGATGTTCATTTATATCCTGCGCCTAAGTACATGACAAAAATTTGAATACATCGAATTTCGGAACATAAGTCGGTCGAAAAAGCACGTTGGAAATCTCCTCCAGTCCGTACTTTACTAAGGATTTTGCCTTTCGTCCGTGTTTCAATGTCTTTA
>CASEYC010000028.1 GCA_949292025.1 uncultured Bacteroides sp.
GCCAGATGTTTGCCGCCGGCTTCCTTCTGATTCCACTTCGCAATGGACACCCTTGCCCTTGGCTATACACTTCCCGCTATCGGGCGTGTTACGGACTTGCACCGATTAGAGAATGTTCGTGCTGGGCGAACTAAAAAAAGCCCGCTGGTTCGTGATGAATCGGCGGGCTTTGTTATGTGCTACAAGTCAGAGAGAACCGTCACGGCACATCCACCCCGGCTGCATTCAGTCCCGGACCACCGCCTGCCGTGTAGCCCCGGCTCTCGCCCGACTGCCACGGCGAAATCCAGAAGGCGTAGAGGTCGCCGCCTTTCAGGTAGAACTTGGCACGGATGGTCCGTCCTTTCAGGGACGAGAGGTCGGCGTTGTCTTTCCACGTCACCAAGTGCTTGGTGCTGTCCGCCTTCTTCATCAACACGCATTCCTTCTTGGTGAAGCCGGGGATGGGCGTACCGTCCTCGTCCAGCAGCTCCACGGCAAGCGTGGCCTTCTTGTCCTTCACGTCGGCGTTGACAAAGAAGTACGTCCCGTCGAGGGTGAAGGGCTTGGTCACCAGCGTGCCTTCCTCCCGACCGGCACGGACGGACACGAACCCGTCCCTGCGGAGCATGGCCAGGCCGGTGGCGAAGTTGGAATCATGCTTCGGCTTGCTGTTGTATCTCCCGCTCATGTAGAAGTAGAGCGAATCGCCCACCACCAGCGGACAGCCTGCCACGGACTGCACATTGCCCGCGTTCCATGCATGAAAGTCCTCGCTGACGGGCAGGAAAGGCACCTTGTGCCTGCGGTCCCAGCGGAAGCCGTCGCGGCTGAAGCCCACCAGCACCTCGTTGCGCTTCTGCACCATCAGGCTGTCGCACGCATTGTTCTCCGGGCCTTGCCAGACGGTGAAGTAGCCCAGCATCAGGTTCTCGTAGGCCATCGCCTCGTGGTTGTATATCTGCGGACGGATGTCGGGGAACTGCGGGTTGCGCGGGTCGTCCTCGTCCGAGTGGAACCAGTAGCGGATGAACTTGTCCGCCTCGTTGTCATACACCCGGTGTGCCAGGCTGACCAACATCTCCGGATCCTCGTGCGCCAGGTAGTTGCGGGCACGCCCGTAGTCCTTGTCCATCGTCTTCAGCGACAGCACATACTTCCCGCGGAAGGGGTCGTAGTAGGCCGCGCAACGGTCATACAGCTCTCCGGAGAGGGCCTGCGGCTTGCTCCAGTGGATGCCGTCCGCCGAGTACTTCAGCTTCATGCTCACCGTGAAGCGGCTGTTGAACTCCACGATGAACATCTTGAACCGCCGGGACGCATCCTTCTCCTGCTTGTCCAGCAAGACGGACACGCAGTCATGCTCCAGCGTGTCCACGATGTTCGTGCCCGGCACCACGTCCAGCCCGGGCTTCGCCCACGACTTCCCGTCCGCGGACTCGGCGTAACACGTGATGAGCCCCAGCAGCTTGCCGCCCCCGGCGGAATACCACATCTTATACTTCCCGTCCGCCTCGTCAAACCAGACTCCGCCGCTGAAGGGTGCCGCATAGGGGTCCCCGTTCACGTTCAGCTCCCAAGGCTTGTCGGCCTTGACTATGGGGTTGAGGGGGTAATACTGAGGGGTGTGGAAGACGGGCTCCAACTTGTCCACGCTTTCTACCATGGTCCCGTCCACGAAGAGTTGCCGACCTGTGGCCAGCGGGGCAGGTTGTTGGGCGAACGCCTGGGCAGAACATACCAAGGCGGTAATCAGTAAGAAATTTCTCATAAATTGTTTCGGATAAAGGAATGAATAAAAAACTTCCTGTACCCTAATGCCGGAAGGCATTACAATACAGGAAGCCTCACTAACAATCAAATGCTATCATTTCTGCAACCCTGTGCGTTGCGGGTTCTGCCCCCTCATCGGCCAGGCGGAGTCTGTCGCGTAGGACTCTGCCTTGGAGGACGCGCAAACCATCTGGAACTGGCCGTTGGCTTTGACTGCCACGTAGAGGTTGCCGCTGGCATCCATCACGGGCGAAGAAGCGCAGGCGTCGCCCAGGCTGAGGGACGAGAACAATTCGCCGTCCGCCGTCAGCACGTAGTAAGTGGCCTTGGCGTCCACGAAGTGGATGTAGCCGCGGTTGTCCACCACGGGCGAAGTCTGCACGGCAGCCGAGGAGGCGTAGTGCCACTTCAGGGTGCCGTCCGGATTGAGGGCGTAGATGCCGGCCGAGGGCGAGCTGGCCAGGTATTCGCCGCCGCTGGCGTAGATGGTGCCGTCCACACCGAGGGCAACGCCGCCGTCAGGTATGGCGCCCACGGTCTGGTAAGCCCACTTCTCGGTTCCGCTCGCCGGGTCGAGGGCGAAGATGACTCCGCCCGTGGTGGCGTCGGACACGGAGTAGACCGTGCCGTCAGCACCGACGGTGACCGTCGTGCTCTTCAGCGCGCCGACCAGTGCACTGCTGGCGCCGCCGAAGTTGGTGTTGTACGTCCAGCTCATGTCTGTTGCCGGATTATAACCATACAAGCCCAGTGAATTGCCACCAACCGCGTAAACCATGCCGTCGCGCGACAGGGACAGGCCGCTGGTGATGTTGCTCAGGCCGGTGGAGGCGAACTCGGTGTATTGTCCGTCGGGCGTCAGGCGTCCGATCTTGCCGCTGCGGTGAGCCACGTAGATGTTGCCCGAGGCGTCGATGGCCGGGGTGATGGCATAAAGGTTCGTGCCGCTGGCCGCAATGCCCGTACACCAGCGCTTCGTGCCTTCAGGAGAGACGCTGATGACGTAGAGGTTGCGGTTGGCCGAGGTGGACTGCAGGTCGCGGATGATCATGTAGATGTTGCCGTTGCTGTCCACGGAAGGGCTGCTGAAGATGTCCTTGGCCGTGGCCGTCGGCGATGCCTCCTGCATGGCCGCGCTGATGTCCAGCGTCCACTTCACGACACCGCTGGCTGCGTCGTATGCCTTGAGGGCAGCCACGTCGTTGCCGCTCAGGCTGCTGAGCATGTAGATGGTGGAGCCGTCCGGCGAGAGGGCGGCCGAGGAGCCGGCCTGTACGTTGCCTCCCAGCAGGCTGCTCCACTCCATGGAGACGGCCATGCTCGGGTCGTAGACCGTGACGTTCTTGGTGATGGAGGACTGCAGGTTGTAGCTGTCCGTGACGGTCAGCGTGACGGCGTAAGAGCCGGCTGCCTCGTAGGCGAAGGTGGGATTCTGCTCGTCCGAAGTGCTCTCCGCCTCGTCGCCGAAGGTCCAGTGCCAAGCCGTTACGGTCGTGCCGGACTTGGTCGTGGTGGCGTCGGCGAAGCGGATGGTCTCGCCGATTTCATACTCGTCCTTGTCCGTCGTGAAGTCCGGGGCGGTGGGGTTGACGATGATGATGACCTTCTCGGAGCGTGCCTTCAGGTCGTTGCTGTCCGTGACGGTCAGGCGGACGGTGTATTCGCCGTCCTTCGTGTAGGTGAACGTCGGATTGGATTCCGTCGAGGTGCTGCCTGCCTCGTCGCCGAACTCCCAGAGGTAGGCAGCAATCGTCGTGCCTTCTTCGGGCACGGTGGCGTCGGTGAAGGTGATGGGCTCGCCCACGTCGTAGGTGCTGCCCACGGTGAAACCTGCCCTTGCGGCAGTGTTGTACATCGTATCGTCGTCCTTGCAGGAGGAGACGCATACCAGAATCGTAGCTACTAATAAATGGAATACCTTTTTCATTGTCTTATCAGATTTTAGTTGTTAATGTCCATGCCCGAACGGTCCAGGCCCGGCCCGCCGCCACCGGTGTATCCGTGGCTTTCGCCGGTCTGCTCGGGCGAGATCCAGAAGGCGTAGATGTCGCCGTCGTCCAGGTAGAACTTGATTTTGATGTTCTTTCCCTCCAGGGATGCCAGCGTGGGGTTGTCCTTCCACTCCACGCGGAGCTTGGTGCCGTCGCCCTTCACGGCTGCGCAATCGGCCTTGGCGAAGCCGTCGATGACTTTCCCCTCCTCGTCCAGTAACTCCACGAGCAGGCTGCCCGTGACGTTGGCGTTGACGAAGAAGTACTGTCCGCTGAACTTCAGCAGGGGCGTCTGCAGCTCCCCGCTGCCGCTCATCGAGGCGAAGCCGTCGCGGCGCAGGGTGGCGAGGCCGGTGGTGGTGATTTCCTGCCGACCCTCGAGGCGGCGTCCGCTCAGGTAGAAGTAGAGCTGGTCGTCCACGATGAGGGGCGTGCCGGCGACGGACTGGAGGTTGCCGTTGTTCCAGGCGGCGCGGTCTTCATCGACGGGCAGGAAGGGGTTCATGTCCTCGCGCAGCCAGCTGTAGCCGTCGCGGCTGTAGCCCACCATGATTTGGTTGCGCTTCAGGACGTTGTCCGAGGCGCAGACGTCGTTTTCCGGGCCTTGCCACACGGAGAAGAACCCGAGCATGAGGCTCTCGTAGGGGGTGGCGTCCAGGTTGTAGATGCCGGGCGAGCCGTCGTTGTTGTGATAGTACGGGTGCGTCTGCTCGTCGGGCCAGGGGCCGAACCAGAAGTATTGCAGGTCGGCCTTGACGTTGCGGTTGGACAGCGGGTCGGACGCTTCGTAGTAGTCACGTGCGCGGATGGTGTAGGGGTCTCCCGCGTTGAGGCGCACGTTGTGGCGCATGCTCCACACCCAGACGTCGCGGAAGGGGTTCTTGTAGACCGTGGAGCGGTCGGCTATGGAGCCGGAGGGTGCCATCTTGTCGCGCCACGTCAGCCCGTCGGCCGAGGTCTTGTAGTGGTACTGCCAGTTGCCCGCGCCTCCGGCCACTTGGAACATCTTGTACCGCTCGCTGGCGTTGGTCTCCTGCTTGTCCAGCCAGACGACGGAGGCATCGCGCACGGAGCCCAGGTCTACGATGTTGGTGCCCGGCTCGACGTTGAGCGCGGGCTTGGTCCAGTGGATGCCGTCGGCGGACTCGGCGTAGCAGGTGACGCCTGTGCCGCCCTGGGCGTAGTCGCCGCCTCCGGCCATGTACCACATCTTGAACTTCTTGTCGTCCTCGTCATACCATACTCCGTCGCTGAAGGGGGCGGCAAAGGCAGCCCCGGCGGTCCCGGTGCGTTCCCAGTCCTTGTCGGGGCTGAGGACGGGGTTTCCGGCGTAGTACTCGGGGTAGTGGAACTGGCGTTGCAGCGTGGTGCTTTCTATGAGGAAGTCGTCCACGAAGAGCTGGCGTCCCACCGAGATGTTGACCAGCTCCGGCCTGTCCGTCAGGTAGAAGGGCGACATGCCCGCGCGGATGTCCGACGAATAGGAGCGGCGGGGCGGCCACTGGTCCGGGAGGACGATGCCGTTGTAGAGGGCATCCGGGTCTTCCACCGGGGGCGTGGGCACCTCGGGGTCCGGGTCGGGCGCGGGTTCCGGGCCGTCCTTCGCCGGGCTGTCGTCACTGCAGCCGGCCATGGCGAGGAGGAAGAGGGTGCATAGGGTGTAAAATCTGTATTTTCTCATCTTATTAAGAGTTTATTATTAATGTTATTTTGTGACAGCGTCTCACCTTAGTAGGTGAAACCGTTTCACCTTAGTAGGTGAAAGCGTTCCACCTTAGTAGGTGAAAGCGTTCCACCTTGGTAGGTGAAACCGTTTCAGGCATTATCCAAAGGAGCCATCCTCACCGCTGCCTGATTCACTTCCTCCACCGCCAGGCTCAGTCTCGGTCACTTCGCCCACGATAAAGTTATCTGCCATCTCCACTGTCCGCGGTGTTTTCAGCAGACTGCCACTACTGCCCAGCTGTGTGCAGAGCTTGACGCTCCACACGCTGCCTTCCGGCGCGTCGGCCGGCATGACGAAGCCTATGCGGGTGGCCGTGTTGGGGTAGAGCTTCACGGGCGGGAAGAAGTAGGAAGTGTGCGAACTGCCGTCCACGCGGGTGATGGTGACGCCGATGTCGTCTCCTTTGCCGCCCACCTTGGCGTTCTTGGCCTTGATGATGCAGACTTGCCCGGCGCTGACGGGTACTCCTTCGCCGCGGGTGACGGCGTCGGGATGCTCGGCGTCCTGCGCGCTGACCACGGTGAAGACTTGCGGCCCTGTGACGGACTTCTGGATGTCAACGTCGATTTCTACGTCGGCCAGGGCCTGGCGCATTTCCTCGCTCATGGAGTACTTGACGCCGAGTGTCAAGCGGTCGCGGTCGATGGCCTCGTTCAGCTCGGATTCCATGAAGACACCCTGCGCCGTGAGGCGGAAGTATCCCAGGGGGGTGCTGACGCTGTAGCCGGAGGATAGGTACCACATCATGCGGCGCATGATGTCGCGCCCGGTGCGGGCGATGTCGTCCGCGTCTTCCTGCCGGGTGCTGAGTGCGGCCACTTCGGCGGCCAGGTCGTCCATGTCGAGGCACTTCTGCAGCTTGGGTTGCAGGTAATAGTCGTCCTTGACGTCCGTAGTCAGTGTAAGTTCCAGCGCCTTGAGCTGGAGCTTGGCTTTTTGGGTTGGCTCTTTTGCTGCCATAGTTTTTTAGGTATTAAAGGTGAGTATTTCCGGATGGGGGGCACGGGGGGGTCATGCGCAGGCCCGTAATATATGACAAATGAAACCTATTGAAACCACCAGGGCGGGCGCATGCCCTGTGCCCCCTCCAGGGATTTATTTGCTGTCAGTCCCGGCAGGGTTCAGGCCCGGGCCGCCGCCTGCCGTGTAGCCCCGGCTCTCGCCCGAGGGCCACGGGGATATCCAGAAGGCGTAGAGGTCGCCGCCCTTCAGGTAGAACTTGGCGCGGATGGTGCGGCCCTTCAGCGGGGAGAGGTCGGCGTTGTCCTTCCACGTCACCAGGTGCTTGGTGCTGTCCGCCTTCTTCATGACGACGCAGTCCTTGCGGGTGAAGCCGGGGATGGGCGTCCCGTCCTCGTCCAGCAGCTCGACGGCCAGGGTGGCCTTCTTTCCCTTCACGTCGGCGTTGACAAAGAAGTACGTCCCGTCGAAGGCGAGCTTCTCCGTCGTCAGCCAGCCCTCGTCCTTGCCGGCGCGCATGGAGGCGAAGCCGTCGCGCCGGAGGGTGGCCAGGCCGGTGGAGGTGTAGCTGTCCCACATGATGTCGTTCAGGCGCCGGCCGCTGCTGTAGAAGTAGAGCGAGTCGCCCACGATGAGGGGCACACCGTTGATGGACTGCATGTTGCCCCAGTTCCACGCGCCTTCGGTCTCGTTGACGTCCATGAAGGCCTCATGGGTGGGACGGTAGAAGTGGAACCCGTCGCGGCTGTAGCCCAGGGAGACGACGTTGCGCTTCTGGATGCCGTCGCGCTTGCAGATGTCGTTCTCGGGCCCGCACCAGGCACTGTAGAAGCCCAGCATGATGCTCTCGTACGCGATGGCGTCGAAGTTGTAGATGCCCGGCTCCACCTCGGGGTACTTGGGATGGCGCAGCTCCTTGTCGTCGGGCGTGAACCAGAAGCGCATGAACTTGTCCGGCACGTCGCGTCGCATGCGGTGGGCCAGGCTTACGGCCATCTCCGGGTCTGAATGCTCCAGGTAGGCACGGCTGCGGTAGGAGACGGGCGTGCTGTAGCGCATGCTCAGGACCCACTTCTGCGTGAAGGGGTTGTAGAAGGCGGAGGAGCGGTCGTAGAGGTCGCCGGACTGTGCCACGCCCTCGGACCAGTGGATGCCGTCGGCGCTGTACTTCAGGACGCATGACCAGCGGTTGTCCAGCGGGCGGCGCTCCACGTTGAAGAACTTCCAGCGCTTGGACGGGTCTTGCTCGTTGCGGTCCAGCCAGACGGTGGCGGCGTCGCGGTTGCAAGTGTCCACGATGTTGGTGCCGGGGACGATGTCCAGCGAGGGCTTCACCCAGTGCTTGCCGTCCTCGGACTCGGCGTAGCAGGTGTAGAAGGTCTGGTTGCTCTGCTTGTGTATGGTTCCGGCTCCGGCCAGGTACCACATCTTGAACTTGCCGTCTCGGTCGTCATACCAGATGCCGTCGCTGAAGGGGGCGGCATAGGGTGCCCCCTCGGTGGTCTCCTCCCACTTCTTGTCCGGCTCCAGGACGGGGTTTCCGGCGTAGAACGTCGGGGTGTGGCAGACGCGCTCCAGGTTGCTCTCGGCGATGAGGAAGTCGTCCACGAAGAGTTGTCGTCCTGTGTTGACGGGGATGACCTCGGGCTTGTGCTCCATGTAGGGCAGGGGCATCTCGTGGCGTCCGGCGGGGACGTCGTAGCGGGGCGGCCACTCGTCGGGCAGGGTGATGCCGTTGGACAGGGTCTTCTGTTGTGCCCCGACACTCAGGGATGCCGACAGGAGGCACAGCAACAATATGTTTCTTCTATATGTATTCATAAGGATGAGAATCTGTTAGTAACCAGGGTTCTGTTCGATGTAGGGATTGGAGTTGATCTCGTTGATGGGTATCGGGAGCCACTCGTGCTTGTTGGGCATGAATCCCTGATAGTCCGTCTCGTTGATGAACTTCTTGAAGTTGGGGTCGGCGGCGGTCAGGGCCGTGAAGCGGCTGGCCAGTTCGCCCCAGCGCAACAGGTCGTAGAAGCGGTGTCCTTCCAGGGACAGCTCCAGGATGCGCTCGCGCTTCACGTCCTCCATCGTGACGCTGGAGAGCTCGTTCAGGTTGGCGCGACGACGCACGCGGTTCACGGCTTCTGCGGGAGTGATGGAGCCTTGCTGCCCTCCGGAGAGGACGGACTCGGCATACATCAGCAGCACGTCGGCAAAGCGGAGGTAGCGCCAGTTGACGCCGTGGGCACGGGGCTGGTTGTAGACGTATTCCTTGGTGCCTGCGCCCACGCCCGTCATTCGGGGCGAGCCGTCGCCGTTGGTCAGCGTCGGCATGGACCAGTCGATGCCTTTCTTGATGCCGGCCTTGAAGGGGTGGGCCAGCGTGTTGGCCACCGTGGCAAAGCCTTCGGCCTCGGCTGTGGCGGGATACATGTCCTCCCAGTGGATGCCGGCGGGGCCTTCCAGCCGGACAGGATTGCCGGACGCATCGGTATGCAGCTTGATTTCGGGCTTCAAGTCGTCGAACATCAAGGTGGAGAACATGCGGATATCCGTGCAGCCGTCCTTGTCGATGGAGCTGACAAACTCGTCGTACAGCCAGTTATGGGCCACGCCCTCATAGCCTACCCCGGCTCCGGGCAGCATCAGGCCGCGAGAGTCGAAAGCCAAGCCTGAGGTGGCGGTTCCGGGGTTGAACGTGTTGTTGTCCACGTCGCCCAGGAACTGGATTTCCAGGATGGACTCCACATTGTTGTTCTCATGGGCTACGTCGAAGTTGTCGGCATAATTGGTGGCCAGGTCATACGTGCCATACACGCCGGTGATGATGTCGTCAAACTCCTTGGCGGCCTCGTCATAATACGTGGTCTTGTCCGTGCCGTAGTTGGCCTCGATGCCGCTGCGGTACAGGTAGCAGAGGCCGGACAGGGCGGCAGCCGCGCCTTTCGTCACACGTCCCAGGTCGTTGCCGCTCCAATACCCTTTGGCGGGCAGGTATTCCTTGGCGTTCGCCAGGTCTTCCTGGATGAAGTCCCACACGGCTGCGGGAGCTTCCGGCTGACGCACATAGTCCGCGGAGTTGCGGGGCATCTGCCGGATGGGGCACACTTGCCGGAAGTTAATCAGCAGGTAGTAGTGGGCAAAGGCGCGCCAGAAGTAGGCTTCGCCCAGGTAGGCATCGCGGAGTTCCGTATCATTGCCGAAGTCTACATTGGCAATCGTCTCGATGACATACGAAGCCTGCGAGGCTGTGGTGTACATCAGGGTGAAGGGTTGCTCAATGGTGTAGTAGCTGGCATTCAGGTCATTGCCATACATGCCCGGCTTCCCGTAGTCCGAATTGGAAGAGGCCTCGTCCGAACGGATGATTTGCGTCTTCGAGCCGGATGCTCCCAGGCAACGCTGCGTGGAGATGTAACCGTACAGCGTCTTCACTGCGTCATTCACAGCCTCAGGGGTTGTGAAATAGGCATCCATACTGGGCTGGTTGGGATTGATGGCCAAGTCATCAAAGATCCCGTCGCAGCCGGTCATTGCCAAGCTCCCTCCTAACAAGAGGGTTGCTGCTATTCTATAGATATGTTTCATACGTCAGATATTAATTAGAATGAAGCGTTAAAGCCAAAGGTGTAAGTACGAGCATTGGGATATGAACTGTTGTCGATACCACGGGAGAACAGCACATTGGAGCTAACCTCCGGGTCATAACCGGAATAGCCCGTAATGGTGAACAGGTTCTGCACGCCCACATAGAAACGCAGGTTGGTGAACGACAGCTTGTCCAATACCTTCTTGGGCAAGGTGTAGCCTATCTGAAGGTTCTTGCAGCGGAAGTAGGCGCCGTCCTCGATGTAGAACTCGCTCGGCAAGGAGTTTCCGCCATTCGTGTTGGCTGTCTTCATGATAGGAATGTTCGTGTTCTTGTTCGTCTCGCTCCAGGCGTTCAGCACGTCCGTCACGCAGTTGTTGGAGTAGTCGAAGTAGTAGGTGTACTTCATCTGGTTGAAGATCTCGTTTCCTGCCACACCCTGGAAGAACATCGTCAAGTCGAAGTCCTTGTAAGCCAAGTTGAGGTTCAAACCGTAGCTGAAGTCAGGAATAGGATTACCCAGGATGACCTTGTCTTCGGCGTTCACAATGCCGTTTCCGTCCGTGTCGGTGAAGATGAAGTTACCGTCGGCGTCGAACCCGTCGATGCGGTAGCCATAGAACGAACCGATGGCTTCGCCCGGCATGGTGATGGAAGGCGAGTCATTGAAGTAGCTGGACATGGCACCGGAGGTGATGGGTTGCACATTGTCGCCCAAGGCCAGTACTTCGTTCTTCAGTGTCGAGAAGTTGAAAGAAGCATCAATGCTGAAGTCCGGCGTCAGTTGCTTCCGATAGTTCAGCAAGAATTCCCAACCGGTGTTCTTCACCGAAGCGGAGTTCACGTAAGGCTTCTCGCTCGAACTGTTGATTTCGAATACCTGGCCGGAAGAAAGGTTCAGGTCAATCTGGGCCAACAGGTCCACATTCTTCTTGATGAAGTAGTCCACTTGTACGGTCAGGTCATTGTTCAGGAAGCCCATCTCAATACCGATATCCGTAGTCTTGGCTGTTTCCCAAGTCAAGTCTCTGGACTTCAGATAAGCTGCACGGCCATCCACGTAGCGGTTGCCGCCCAATGTATAAGGAATAGGACCGAATGCAATCGGGTCGAAGTTATACGGGTCGAGGAAGTTGGCACCCAGTTCACCGTAGCTGCCGCGAAGCTTCAACTTGCTCACCACGGGGTTCTCAAACCAGCTTTCCTGATGCACATTCCAACCGGCTGACACCGAGGGGAAGTAACCTACACGGTTGTCCTTGTAGAACTTGGAAGACTCGTCACGGCGGATGCTTGCAGACAACAAGTACTTGCCTTCGTAGTCATAGTTCAAACGGGCGAAGAAAGACAACAGGGCAGCATTGGAATCACCGGCGGAAATGCGGCCGTCAATGCTTTGGAAACCGGTAATATTGGTGGCGCCCAAGTCTTCGATGGTGGCAATCGACATGTTACGGCTATATTCGCGCATCCAGCTCGTACCCAGCAAGGCATCCACGTGGTGTCCGTTGAACGTCTGATTGTAGGTCAACAGGTTATCAATGGTATATGTAAATTCCTCGCCTCTGGATTCGGACACGCTGTTTCGCGTGTTGCTGTAGTCGATATCCACAGTGCCGTCTTCAAACCATCTTGTGTCGTACTGAGGCGTATGAGTGTAGTTATGAGAAGTGCTATAGTTGCCGCTTACGGAAAGCTTGTATTTCAAGCCCTTCCAAATGTCTAATTCGGCGTTCAAGGCACCGATGATTTCCGTCACCTTGTTATACCTGTCCGAATACTCCAATGAAGCGAACGGGTTCTTGCTCTGTCCGTCCTCGGGATTGATGTAATAGTCGGGGCCACCGGACACCAATCTCCCTTGGTTGTCATGGATGGGAAGTGTAGGCAACTTGATGTTGAAAGCCGTTGTAGGTGTCTTGTCGCGGTGAGATATGGCCACATTCTCGGACAAAGAGAAAATTCCCTTCTTATACGAAGAGTTTACACGGAAGTTGTAACGCTTGAAGTCCGAATAAACCGTCATGCCGGTCTGGTCCAAATAACCGATACTCGTGCTGAATGTAGAGTTTTCACCGCCACCGGAAATGCTGGCGTTCAAATTCCACATGGGCGCGAACTGGAGCCATTCGTCAGCCCAATTCGTGTCTACGTTCGGATAAGTGGGATTGTCATTCTCCGGCGCATGGGCCATGCCGCTGTTGTCTGCCACCATATTGGCAAATTCTCTCCATTGGCTGGCATTCAGGAAATCAGGAATGTTGGTAGGTGTCTGAACAGCAAAAGAACCGTTGATTTCCACAACAGGTTTTCCTTGCTTGCCGCGCTTGGTCGTAATCAGAACCACGCCGTTTGCTGCACGTGAACCATAGATGGCTGCTGCAGCACCATCCTTAAGAATCTCAATGGATTCGATGTCGTTCGGATTGATGGAGGTCAAGCCGTTATTGCTGAATGCTCCGTCAATGACATACAAAGGCTCCGTTGCCCCGAAAGAAGCCGCACCGCGAACCAAGATGTTCACATCGGCACCTGCCACACCGGCTTGCTGCACGATATCCACGCCGGGCATACGGCCTTGCAAGGTGGAAGCCACGTTGGACGACATGGTCTTCACGATTTCCTTGCTCGACACAGAAGCTACGGAAGCCGTCAAACTGGATTTCTTCTGCACGCCATAACCAACGACAACGACTTCATCCAACTGCTCGGCATCCTCGGACAGCGAGACCTGTATATGGGTCTTGCCGTCCACGGATACCTCTTGAGTCTTATAACCTATATAGCTGAAAATCAACGTTTTACCCCCCCCATTTTCCTGGGATAGCTTCAGGGTAAAGTTACCATCCATATCAGTAATGACACCGTTGGTAGTGCCTTTCTGCAGAATGGATACACCTATCAAAGGCAAACCGGCTTCGTCTACTACCGTTCCGGTCACCGTCTGCTGCTGCGCAAAGGCCAACATGGAAGCGCACAAGCAACACAAAAAAAGTAGGTACTTTTTCATGATGGAAAAGATTTGATTAATAAATAATTATAAGGATTCGCATATCTCGTTGCACAGCCCGTACCCGTACATCATCATCCGCGGGATGTGGAAAGGCCCCTTGAAGAGGTTTCCCTTGGCGGGCTGTGCCACGGTGCCGTCTCGGTGCAGGTAGCCGTACCATTCGCCGTGCTCCGGGTCGGGGAAGTGGGCGTAGGTCCAGTCGCTGGCCATGCGGTGCATCAGGATGTACTTCTCGTCGCGCGTGGCGAGGTAGGCGTAGAGGGAGGCGATGATGGCTTCGCACTGCGGCCACCAGAACTTCATGTCCTGCGAATAGTCCTGCACGGGCAGGTTGCGGCAGTCGCGGAAGTTGATGAGGCCGCCGTATGCCTTGTCCCAGCCCCAGTCCCACGACCAGTCGAGGATTTGCAGGGCGAGCTGCGTCAGGTCCTTGTCCCAGTTGCGGAGGCGGGCCTCTTCGAGCAGGAACCATGCGGTCTCGATGCAGTGCCCGGGATTGATGAGGCGGCCGTTGCACGTGTCGATAAACTCGCCGTTGGGGCCTACCGTCTCCAGCAGGGCCTTGAACTCGGGATGGACGTGGTACGCCCGCAAGTCGTGGATAGACTGGTCAATCTGCTGGTCCAGCTCCGGGTCGGGGATGGCGGCACGGATGCGCGAGGCGGTGTTGATGAGTATCATCGTGATGGAATGTCCGCGGGCCTGCATGGCGGGCAGGTACTTGGGCTCCAGCGTGCCGGGCGTGGCGAGCCAGCGGCGGATGCGGCGAAACAGTTCCAAGGCCTTCTCGGCATACGACTTGTCGCCCGAAGCGATGGCATACTCGGACATGGCGATGGCGGCGAAGGTCTCGCTGAAGACGTAGCGGCGCTTGCGCAGGGGCGTGCCCTCGGCTGTGACCTCGAAGAACATCCGTCCGTCCGTGTCCGTGCAGTGCTGTTCGATGAAGTCGATGCAGCTCTTGGAAGCGGCCAGCCACTCGGGATTGCGCCCGATGTGGTTGTAGGCGTAGGCTGCAATGAATCCGAAACGTCCTTGGAACCATACGGACTTGGTCGAGTCCATCAGGCTCCCGTCCCGGTCCACGCAGGTATAGACGCCCCCGTTGACGCGGTCCAGCCCGTGCTCCATCCAGAAAGGCAGGATGTTGGCGGTCAGGTCTTCGCGATAGGAGGCTGCCCAGGTTTGCAGGTAATTCTTTATATCCATAAGCGTAGAGTTTTAATAATAATTTATTGGTGGATTTTAGGCGCGTAATCCGCGCCTAAATCTAAATTCCCATTTCCCTATTCAGAACCGGTTGCAACGGCTGAAGAAGCCGATGGCGTCGAGCTGCTGCTTCATGCGTGCCTCTTCTTCGTCGGTCATGTTCTGGAAAGGCGTGCGGTTCTTGCCCAGGTCCAGCCCGATGAGCTTCATGATGCGCTTTCCGGCGACAATGTTGCCGCGGTACTGGCAGATGACGTTGATGACCTCTTGCGAGAAGTTCTGGCGCTCGCGTGCCAGGTCGAGGTCGCCGCTCTTCCAGGCTTCGATGATGCCCACCAACTCGCGACCGTTGTAGTTGGTCGTGCCGCCGATGCCGCCTTGCGCGCCGCCCATGGCCAGGCAGGGCAGGATGGTCTCGTCCTGGCCGTGCAGCATGTCATATTTGCCGTCCTTGTAGAGGCGGCACTGGTTGTACTCGTACATGCTCTCGAAGGTGTACTTGATGCCGGCAAAGTTGGGCACGCGCCCGTCCACGGCCTCCAGCAGTTTCACCATGGGCAGGAAAGCGCCGTTGAAGGCGGGGATGTGGTAGTAGTAGAAAGGCAGGCCGGGAGCGCCGGCGGCAATCTCTTCGATATACTTCACCAACTCCTCAATGCGCCCGATTTTCGGGAAGGGAGGAGCCATGGCGCCGATGCCCCAGGCACCCATCTTCTGGGCATGCTCGGCCAGCATCCGGCTGGACTTCACGCAGCAGCTGCCCACATGCACGATGACCTTGAAGCCTTCGGGAGCCACCTCCAGCCAGCGTTCGGCCAGCTTCATGCGCTCTTCCTCGGTCAGCATGTAGCCCTCGCCGGAGGAGCCGTTGATGAAGACGCCTTTCAGGCCGTTCTTCTGCAACATCTTGGCGTAAGCCTCGATGGGTTCGTAGTTCACTTCGCCGTTCTCGTAAAACGGGGTAAACGGCGCGTCAATCAATCCGATAATTTTTTCCATAACTTGTTGTTTTTAGAAGTAAACGTAGATATGATTATTTATTCCATATTGTCTGTCGTAGGCCGCAGGAAGTAGAGTTGCAGGGCCACGGCCACCAGCACGAAGATGCTCAGCATGGCGAAGCCCAGACCCAGGTTGCCGCCATCGGTCCATGTGCCCAGCACCTTGGTGACGGCTGCTCCGGCAAAGACGCCCGTCATGTTCATCAGGCCGTATGCCGTACCGCGGTATTTGGTGGAGACAAACTGGCAAAGGATGGGCATGTTGTTGGTGTCGAACATGCCATAACCGATGCCGAACAACAGCCCGGAACCCACCACGGCCACCAGGCTATGCCCGAAGCCCAACAGCAACAAGGCGGGAATCATCAGCCCCAGGCCGATGGCGCCTGTGTAGACACGTCCACGGACATTGCGCTGCACCCAACGGTCGCTCATCAGGCCGCCCACAATGACGCCAATGAAGGACGACACGGCAATGGTGATGGTGGAGATAGGCCCGGCCTGCGACATGGGCAACCCCAAGCTCTCGGAGAACAAGGTGGGCGACCAGTTCTTGATGGCCCAACCCGGCAGGCTGGGTGCGGCAAAATAGAAGAGGATGACCCAGAAAGCCCACGTGGAGAACAAGACGCCCAGCCCGGCAAAGACAGAAGGTTTCTTCTCCGTCGGCGCTTCTGCCAGCTTCTTGGCCGGGACGGCGTGCTGGGGATTCTCGTGCAGCAAGGCAACCAGCACCAGCGAATAGACCACGCCAATGATGCCGAACCAATGGAAAGTGGAGTGCCAAGTGAACATCTCGGCCACCGTGGCGCCGAAGCCTCCGACAGCCTGCCCCACATATAGGCCGGTCATGTGGATGCCGACGGCTATGGAGCGGGATTTGCCCGGATGCCAGTCGGTGATCAAGGATAGGGCGGAAGGGATGTAGAGCGCCTCGCTTACCCCC
The DNA here is from genome assembly GCA_949292025.1 of uncultured Bacteroides sp. Lineage (GTDB taxonomy): Bacteria > Bacteroidota > Bacteroidia > Bacteroidales > Bacteroidaceae > Bacteroides. The sequence goes on from CASEYC010000028.1 coordinate 16,182, forward strand.
ATGATGGCGCGGAGCCAATAGAGCTGGTTGAAGGTGTCGGCATAGCCCATCATCCACGTGACGAACGACCAGACGAACAGGCTGCCCACCACCAGCCACTTGCGGCTGAAACGGTCGGCCACCATGCCCGCCACAGGGCTGAGGAAGCCATAAATCCAAAGGAATATGGCCATCAGCGCACCAAACGCCTCGGCCTTGTTCAGCTCAACGATATCGGCCTTCATCGCCTCCTGCATGGTGGAGAGCATCTGTCGGTCCATGTAGTTCAACAGGGCCACCACCCACAGGAGGCCCACTACAATCCAAGGATAATACTTGCTGTTCTTCATGTGCTTGAATATAAAAGTTAATGATGAAATTCAACAATCACAGGCCGATGCGTACCTTGCCTATCAGTTTGCGGATGGGTCCGTCCCCGATGAGGGGTGCGTGCGGGTCTTCCGGATAGACAATGAGGAACTGGCCGGGGAGCAGGTCCACATAGGCACTGGCCGGCTCGGCGTAGAGGGCACAGTCGCCTTCGGCCTCGTAAGGCTTGGAGACGTGGCGCACGTCGTCGATGGACTTCCAGCCGATGCGCTCCACGCCCTCCAGCAGGATGTGCACGTCAATGTAATCCCGATGGGCTTCCAAAGGTTGCTTTTCGGCAGCTACGCCATGGGCAGACACGTTGTTGATGAACAGGTTGTCCCCGTCGATTTCGATACGGCCCGGTTCGGTATGGAGCAGGTCGTGGGACTTGACATAGTCAAACAGCATTTTGAACAACGGATGAAGCGACTCAATCCGCTCGCTGTGCTTTAAATCAGATAAAATCATCTTGTTTTTTATTAGTTATTGTTTATGGGCACAAATGTATTGTATATTTAATAAATAAGCAAGTAAATAATAAAATATTTTATTTATTTCAGCAAAATAATTACTTATTCCATAAAAATACAGACACAACATGACGTACATAGGAGAATTTACTCAAAAAAACGCCTATGACAAATAAAAAGCAAAGAGATTTGAAAAAAGGAAAAGGATTGTATCAGTCCTCAAACACTCGGCTCCTGGCCAACATGCAGGCTCCGATGACTCCGGCCTTCTCCTTCAGTTTGGAAGTGATAATCACCGAATCCTTGTTGACCAAGTTGAGCGAAAATTTCCGCACCGCCGTCTTGATGGGCTGCAGGATGTAGTCCTCCGTCAGCGAAAGGACTCCGCCGATAATGACCATTTCCGGATTGAAGATATTGATAAGGCCGGCAATATGCTTGCCCAGTTTCTGACCGATCTCCTCCACGATTTCAATGCAGAGGGAATCTTCCTTGTTGACAGCCTCTATGATTTCATTGAGCGTGAGCGGGGTTTTCATTTCCTGCACCCGCTTGGAGAGGATGGAACTTTCCCCGTTGCGGATGCGCTCAATCAGGATGCGGTGCAAGGCCGAGCCTGAGGCTTCCGTTTCCAGGCATCCTTTCTTCCCGCAGTGGCAAATCACTTCGTTGTCGAACGCATTGACGTGGCCGATTTCGCCGGAGAAACCAGACTTGCCGGTATAGATTTTCCCATTGATGATGATGCCCATGCCCAGTCCCCAGCTGATATTGACGAACAGGACGTTTTTCTCCCCCTTGACGCATCCCCGCAGGAACTCGCCGTAGGTCATGGCGCGGGTGTCGTTGTCGATGGCTACCGGATAGCCTATCTTTTGGGTCAGAATCTCGCTCAGCGGATGTTCGGAGAAGTTGAAGACGCTATAGCTGTAACCGGATTCCGGATTGACCCGGCCTGAAATGTTGACGCAAATGTTCATGATGTTCTGGCTCCGCTCTCCGCAGGCATTGTGGATGAAGTCCCGGACTATCGCGCACAAATCGTCCATAGCTTCGGGGGTGTTCTCGAACTTGTAGGGAAAATTCATCTTCTGTTCCACCATATCCCCTTTGAAGTTGATAAGGCCAAGGTCGAGGGAAAACTTTTTGACGTCCACTCCCACAAAATAGCCCGAGGCAGGATTCAGCCCGTAGAGTATCGGATGGCGTCCACCTTCTGTTTCCAATTTGCCATAATCCCTGATGTAGCCTTCCTCACACATCTCATTGATGAACTTGCCCACGGTAGGCACGCTCAGGTTCAGTTCCTTGGACAAATCCACAATAGTGGAGCTGCCATTATATATATAATAGGTGATGATTTTCTTCTTCTGAAGGGCTGCCTTATTGCCTTGCTCTATTTCTTTCCGTAGATTATGCGTCATAGTCGTTTTCTTTTTGAAGTGGGTTCGCTCACAAAAGTACAGGAAATCGCTGAACTTTCCGAATTATTTTCTGATTTTGTCGCCTGATAAGAAATTTTTTCAGTAAATCAGCAGGTTTCTATAACTGGATGCAGCAAAGCCAACTCAGCCGCAATGGCATCAAGTTGGCTTTTGTTTTTCATATCACTGTCCGAACAGGTCAGAAGCGATACCCCAACGTCAGCAGCACCTTGCTGCGCGTGTCCGTCTCCTTCATCGGCTGGATGCCCTCGGACATGAAGGGATAAAAGTCCGACTTGTAGGTATCCAGTTTATAGGCCAAGTCGGCATAGAAGGAACCGGTGTGATAGCCCAAACCGAGCGTGACGGTATGGGCGGACTTGAGGTTGGCAAAGTCCGTGTCGGTGGTCAGGGAGTTCAGCGCCAAGGCTTTGTAGGCATTCCCTTTGTAGGCCGACGTGGTGAAGTTATAACCTGCACGCAAGGAGAAGGCGGAGACAGGCTTCAGCTCAGTGCCCAGGCGCAACGTGTGGACGCCCTTCAGGCAATAGCCGGCTTCGTCGTTCAGGAAGTCCATGGCGCCGCCTTCAGCGTAGGTGAAGTCCATATTGGAGTAATCCGCATACTCGTACTCGGCGCCCAAGGCCAGGGAGGAGCCCACGGTGTAGCCCAGGCTGGCATTGATGACCCACGGCGTGCGGAGGTTGAAGTCATACCACATGTCACCGTCCACATAGTTGTACGTGTCAATGACTTGGTCGGTATAGTCCGACGTAAGGATGGCCGATGTGCTGTACGTCAGGTTGTAGAACACGGGCGTGTGCACGGCCAGGCCCACGCGCAGGGGGGAGTATTCGAACGGGCGGACGATGACGCCGAACTTCACGTCCACGCCCGAGCCGCTGATGTCGTTGTAGCTCTCCAGCATATAGCCTCTGCCGCCTTCGCCTTCGCTGTCCTCATTGTATAAGGAGTACTTGGAGTAATCCACATCGTAAATGCCGACGGTCAATCCCAGATAGACACGATCGTTGACATTGAAGGAGACATTGAGGTCGTACTGATCCACGCCTCCGCGCTCGTAGGAACGGAATTCACGGAGATAAGGATACCATCCAGCTATATTAGAATAATAGTATGCCGGCGTATTAGGCACACCATTAGATGCTTCAGATTCAGTTGTCAGTTCCCATTCGTTATTAAAGAATAAAGGATTACCTTGTTCATCCATATACCGAACCGGTTCTATTAACTGTCCCTCTTTACCTAAAGCGGATAGCCACCCAATATAGTCGGTATCAAAAACATTGACGCCCTTCCAATCATCCGGCGTCAATCCGTCCGCCTGTGCGGCGATGACATCCAGCTGTGTGTAGCCGCCCAGGTCTCCCGCCGCACGGCGATTGCGGTAGAAGGACTTCGCCTTGTGGTAGTTGAAGCCGAAGTTGACGTAGCGCAGAGGGGTGACATTGCCTATCTTGGTGGATATGACAGCACCGATGTTGTCAAAATTCCAACGGGCCTTGTCGGCAGACAGGGTAGTCCCCCGGTTGTCAATCTCGGTGCTCGACAGGGAATAGCCGAAAGTGGTCATCACGTCGTTGCTGCGGTAAATGCCTATACCTGCGGGATTGGTGCCCATGACGGATATATCGCCGCCAAGGGCACTCATCGCCCCGCCCATGCCCACAAAGCGGGCCGTGCCGTTCAGGTCTTTCTGGGCGATGGCAGTAGCGTCATATATGGTTTGTGCGGCTGCGCTTGCTCCCGCCAGGAGGGCGCAGGCCAATATTATAACTCTTGTCTTCATTACATTTGCCAGTTAAAAAAGAAACATTACATATACTGAAGGTCAGCGTCTCCTGCTGCCGCCGCCACCCGAACGGGAGCCTCCCCCACCCCGGACGCCGCCCGACGAACGGAAAGAGCCTCCGCCACCCGTGGAAATGCCCGAACGCGAGGAATTGGTGCGCGAAGGCGTGCTGTATGAACGGCTGCGCGAGGAGTTGTTGCTCCGGGTGTTCATATCATACGTACGACGAGCCGAGGTGCTGGAGCCACGGTTGTAAGAGCGCGTGCTGGAGCTTGTGCCTGTACGGCGGACAGTGCCGGTGCGGTTCACCGACGAGGTGCCCGTGGGACGGGTATAAGTCCCTCCCGTGCGGCGGGTGGTGGAATTGACTCCCGTGCCCCGCGTGCCTGCCGACGTATTGCGCCGGGAAGTGCCGGTACGGGTGCCCACCACGCGGCGAGAAGTGCCCGAAGTGGTTGTGCGGCGCACGCTGTTGCCTCGCAGGGAATTGCCTCCGTTGACGACGGAAGCCGGACGCCCGGGCACAGCAGCTCCGCGCGAACCATAGAGCCGACGATTGGAGTATGTGCCCCACGGACGCGACGGTCCCCCCCATCCCGGACCTGGATGCCACGGATGATGCCAGTGCGGATGATGCCACGCCCAGCCGCCATAGAACCAAGGGTCGTACCAACTGCTCCAACCCCATCCCCAGCCGTAGTAGGGATAGCCCCACCAGCCTACGGAGTTGAAGCGCCAATCCCACCACAGGCGATTGGTAAAGGTGGGAAAAGCGTAGGCATAAAGCCCGTCGTAATAGACGTTCCAATCCCACGTGTTCAAGCCGTACACCACATCGAAATAGAGCGGGCTGCTGACAGGAATGGCGTAGCGCGGATTGCGGAAGCGGATGATGCGCGTGGCATACTCGTAGTCGTCCTGCGAGCCGTCGAAGCCGCCCACCCACTCGCCGTCCAGGCCGTCGTCCACCTGCTCATCGATGTAGAGGGTGTCACCCTGTGCGGTGAAGTCATAGTCTGACGCATCATAGCGGCGGTTGTAGGCATCCACGTCCATCGTCTTCCCTTTCGTATCGCGAACAACCACGGTGGTCGTGCCTGCCGTGGCGCGAACGGTTTGCGGGGCATTGGACTTCACCACCACTTGGTCGGCATCGGTAACGACAACAGTCTCGCGCGTATTTTTTTTCTGCTCAGCCTTTTCTTTCTTGGAAGGCACGTAATAAAGGTCGTCCACCACGCCCTGCGCCATCAGTCCCCACGGGAGGCACAAGGCCACAAGCGATAAAAAAACAATCTTTTTCATATCCTTCTGTCTTTAATGATTAAACAAATACCTACCTTTGCAGTATAGTTTGAACAAAGATAAGGATTATAATGTTCACCCCGGCAAAGGGGCGTCCGTTATTTAACAAACAATCGCAGAAATTCAGATAAACAACAAGAATCAGACAGTTATGAAGTACTTGCAATTCACCTTCATCCCCACCCCGCGCTCGCAGACCGCCACGGATCTGCTGTGCGCCGTCCTGGCCGATGCCGGCTTCGAGAGCTTCCAAGAACAGGAAGACGGCTTGCTGGACGCCTATATCCCCGCAAACACCTTCGACGAGAGCACCCTGCGCGCCGCCCTGGACAGCTTTCCCCTGCCGGATACCCGCCTGTCCTACACCTGGCAGGAAGCCGAAGACCGCGATTGGAACGAGGAGTGGGAGAAGAATTTCTTCCAACCCATTGTCATTGCCGGGCGGTGTGTGGTGCACAGCACTTTCCACCACGACGTGCCCCAAGCCGAGTATGACATCGTTATCAATCCCCGCATGGCCTTCGGCACGGGGCATCACGAGACCACGGGGCTGGTGATGGCTGAATTGCTGGAGATGGATTTGCAGGGAAAAACCGTGCTGGACATGGGGTGCGGGACATCCATCCTGGCCATCTTGGCGAAGATGCGCGGCGCAAAGGAAGTCGAAGCGGTGGACATCGATGAGTGGTGCGTCAACAATTCATTGGAAAACATCGAGCTGAACGGCGTGGATGGCATCAAGGTACGCCAAGGCGACGCATCGGCATTGGCAGGCATGGTTCCCTTCGACGTGGTGCTGGCCAACATCAACCGCAACATCCTCCTCAGCGACATGCGCCACTACGTTGCCCGCATGACACCCGGCGCGACGCTGCTGATGAGCGGATTCTACGAAGAGGACGTACCCCTCATCCGCGCCGAGGGCGAACGACTGGGACTGACATTCGTACACCAAAAGTCAGACAAGCGGTGGACGCTGGTGAAGATGGCAAAATAACCCATCCTCACCTCTCCTTGCTTCTCAACTCCCAAAACGCCACGGCGGATGCTGCCGCCACGTTGAGCGAATCTACCCCATGCGCCATCGGGATGCGCACCACATAGTCGGCCTCGGCAATGACCTCTTTCGGAAGCCCGTCTCCCTCCGTACCCATCACGAGGGCAAGACGGGTTTCTTGCTTCAACACGGGGGCATCCAACGGAATGGATTGATCGGTCAATGCCATGGCGGCAGTGCGGAAACCAAAATCGTGGAGACGGGTCAAAGAGCTGTCCAGCCACGTCCACGGCACAAGAAACACCGAACCCATCGACACACGCACCGCCCGTCGGTTCAACGGATCGCAGGAGTTGCGCGTGAGCAATACGCCATCCATCCCCAAAGCCGCCGCCGAACGGAAGATGGCACCGATGTTGGTCGTGTCCACCACCCCGTCGATGACCACGATGCGGCGGGCATTTCCGCAAACGTCCTCAAGCCTTCGCTCCGCAGGACGGCGCAAGGCGCAAAGCACGCCGCGGGTCAAGGTATAGCCGGTCAGTCGGGCAAGCAATGCACGCTCGCCCGTGTAGAGGGGAATGTCTCCACAGCGGGCAATGATGTCCGCCGCATCACCCGTGATGTGTTTGCGCTCGCAAAGAAGGGCAACGGGCGTATGACCTGCATCCAGCGCCACGCGGATGACTTTGGGACTCTCGGCAATAAAAATGCCCTTATCGGGCTCCAGCCGGTTGCGTAGCTGAGCCTCGGTAAGGGCACTGAAAATCTTCACGCCAGAGTCGGCGAGGGAAGTAACTTCTATGAGCGGCATACGTCTGCTTCAATCCAGTTTATGTATCACCAATCCCGAGCGGAGTTTCGGCTCGAACCATGTGGTCTTGGGCGGCATGATGTTACCCGTGTCAGCAATGTCCATCAACTGTTTCATGCTGACGGGATAGAGCGCCAAGGCCATGGCCATCTCTCCCGAATCCACGCGACGCTTCAATTCCTCCAATCCGCGGATACCCCCAACGAAGTCAATGCGCTTGTCCGAACGGAGATCCTTGATGCCCAACAACTCATCCAGGATATGGTGCGAGGAGATGGTGACATCCAGCACGCCGATAGGATCGTTGTCGTCATACGTGTCCGGATAGGCAGTCAGGGAGTACCAATGTCCGTCCAGGTAGAGCGAGAAGTTGTGCAGGGCATTCGGGCGATAGGGCGTGTCCGTGCCTTTCTCTTCCACGTCGAAGTGCCGCTTCAGAGCTTCGAGGAATTGGGCGGGCGTCATGCCGTTCAGGTCGCGCACCACACGGTTATAGTCGATGATGGTCAACTGTCCGGCGGGGAAACATACGGCCATGAAGTAATTGTACTCCTCGTCACCGCGATGATGCGGGTTTTGCTTGGCCTTCTCCGCACCGACCAAGGCAGCGGCCGCACTGCGGTGATGCCCGTCGGCAATATAGAGGGCGGGCATCTTGGCAAACTCCTGCGTGATGGTTTCGATGTCCTTCTCTTCATCTATCACCCAGAAAGTATGACCAAAGCCGTCGCCCGGCGCGATGAAGTCGTACACCGGTTTCTGAGCCGTGTAGCGGGCGATGACGGCATTGAGCACATCGTTGTCCGGATAGGCAAAGAACACCGGTTCAATGTTGGCGTTGCAGACGCGGACATGCTTCATGCGGTCCTCCTCCTTGTCGCGGCGCGTCAGTTCGTGTTTCTTGATGACGCCGTTCAGGTAGTCGGGGACATACGCACCCACCACAAGGCCGTATTGCGTCTTGCCGTTCATCGTCTGGGCATAAATGTAATAATGTGCTTCCTTGTCCTGCACCAGCCAACCGCAGTCTTGCCAAAGTTGGAAATTTTCGGCAGCCTTCTGATACACGCGTTCGTCGTGTTCGTCCGTGCCAACGGGGAAGTCAATCTCCGGGCGGATGATGTGGTAGAGGGACATTTCGTTGCCCTCCGCCTCGCGACGCGCCTCGTCAGAGTTGAGCACGTCATAAGGGCGCGAAGCCACCCTTTCCACCAAACTTTGTGGAGGCCTAAGTCCCTTAAAGGGTTTGATTGTTGCCATACCCCTTCTCCATTATTTGTTCACACGGAAGCGTTCGCAGCCATCCTTCAAGAAGCCTACGATTTGTTTGGCGGCAGCGATGCCGGCATTGATATTGGCTTCAGCCGTCTGAGCGCCCATCTTCTTCGGCGTGGAGAAGTAGCGGCCTGCGGCTTTCTCCTGAAATTCGGCGTTGCGGACGGGCATGATGTCGGTCATATACTTCAGGTCGGTACGCTCGGACAAGAGTTGGAGCAAGCCTTCCTCATCAATAACTTCCTTGCGGGCGGTGTTCACCAGGATGCCGCCCTTGGGCATACGTCCCACGAGGTCATGCCCGATGCTGCCTTTCGTCTCAGGCGTGGCGGGGATATGCAGGGAAACAATGTTGCACGTGGCGTAGAGGTCTTCGGCTTTCTCCACAGGCGTGATGCCGTCTTGCTTCATGGCTTCCACGGCGGCGGGGAAGGCGTCATAGGCATAGATGTCCATGCCGAAGCCCTTGGCGATGCGGGCAACGTTGCGGCCCACGTTTCCGTAGGCGTGGATACCCAGCTTCTTGCCTTTCAGCTCCGAGCCGGACGTGCCGTTATACAGGTTGCGGGCGGCCATTACCATCAAGCCGAAAGCCAATTCGGCCACGGCATTGGAGTTCTGTCCGGGCGTGTTCATCACACAGACATGATGGGCGGTGGCAGAAGCGAGGTCTACATTGTCATAACCTGCGCCTGCACGGACAACAATCTTCAGTTGCTTGGCGGCGTCAAGGACTTCGGTGTCCACCACATCGCTGCGGATGATGAGGGCGTCGGAATCGGCCACTGCCTCCAGCAACTTGTTTTTTTCGCCATATTTCTCCAGCAGAGCGAGTTCATACCCTGCTGCTTCTATCTCTTTACGGATGCCGTCCACGGCTACCTTTGCGAACGGCTTATCGGTTGCGACTAATACTTTCATGGGGAGAAAAATTAAATGATAAATTAGTAGTGGTTTTAGGCGCGGATTACGCGGATTTCACGGATTAAGTTTTATCATAGAATTATGAATGTCAATGGTTTCACAAATAATATATCCGTGAAATCCGCGTAATCCGCGCCTAAACTAAATTCCTATTTACCGCACTTAATGCTTGCGTTCAAACTCCTGCATGCAATCCACGAGTACCTGCACGCTGCTGAGTGGCAAGGCGTTGTAGCACGATGCGCGGAATCCGCCCACAGAGCGGTGTCCCTTGATACCCACCATGCCACGCTCGGTAGCGAAGGCCAGGAATTCGGCTTCCAACTCCTTGTATTCAGGCGCCATCACGAAGCAGATGTTCATGCGCGAACGGTCTTCTTGCACGGCAGTGCCTTGGAAGAGCTTGTTGCGGTCAATTTCGCCATAGAGCAACGATGCACGCTCTTCGGCGCGACGCTGCATTTCGGGGATACCTCCCTGTGCCTTGATCCAGCGGAGGGTCTGCAAGGCAGCATAGATGGGCACCACGGGCGGCGTGTTGAACATCGAGCCTGCATCCACGTGCGTCTTGTAGTTCAGCATCGTGGGGATGGGGCGGCTGACCTTGCCCAAGGCATCATCCTTCACAATGACAAAGGTCACGCCGGAGGGAGCCAGGTTCTTCTGCGCGCCGCCATAGATGCAGATGTACTTGGAAACATCCACGGGGCGGGAGAAGATATCAGAAGACATATCGCCCACCAAAGGCACGTTGACATCGGGGTCGGCCTTCAGCTCGGTGCCGAAGATGGTGTTATTGGTCGTGATATGGAAGTAGTCCGCATCGGCGGGCACGGTATAATCTTTAGGAATGAAGGTGTAGTTGGCATCGGCTGATGAAGCTACCTCGACCACCTCGCCGAAACCTTTGGCTTCCTTGATGGCTTTTTTCGCCCAAGTGCCTGTATTGAGGTAAGCAGCCTTGTGCTCCAGGAAGTTGTAGGGTACCATACAGAACTCCAAACTTGCTCCGCCGCCCAGGAAGAGGACGCTGTATCCGTCGGGAATCTGCAGCAACTCCTTGAACAAGGCGCGTGCTTCGTCCACCACGGGTTGGAAGTCCTTGGCACGGTGGCTGATTTCCATCAGGGAAAGGCCAGAGCCGTTGTAGTCAAGGATGGCTTGTGCTGTCTTCTCAATCACCTCGCGGGGCAGTATGGAAGGTCCCGCATTAAAGTTATGTTTCTGCATAGGTAAAATGGTTTTAGTTCGACAATTCTTTCATTGGTTGTTGTCTTTCGACCGGGCGAAGTTACGGAATTATTTCGTCAAACCAAACCTTTTCTGCTATTTTTTCACTGATACCCCCGATTTTCCTTTCGTTTTATTGTTGGATGGTCGTTTTTTGTTCCAATTTGTTATGCCGGGATGCCACCAGTCAAGCACAAATGACAATCCGTAACATGCAACATCCCTGTATGTGCAGATTATCAGATTAACAGTATAAAAACTGCATATTCATCACTTTGCCTCCTCAATGAGCGTCCGAAGCCCCTTGATTTTCTCTCCTTGCACCAGCCGCAACACTTGGCGGAGGCGGTCGGCGCGCACGGCGGCGAGGGAAAAACGGGGAAGCACATCCACGCGCCCCAAGTCCTCGCGCCCCAAACCGCCCTGCTTACAGAGGAAACCCACCACGTCGCCCTTGCTCAAGCGGTCGCGTTTTCCCTTACCTATATATAGAGTGGCCCATGCGGGACGGGGTATGGGGGCGGGCTTCTCCGGCAGGACAAAGACGGGTACATCTCCCTCCACATAACCGGGCAACTTCTCTTCCGGGCCAAGGATGACATAGGCAGTGCCCGTGGCCGTCCAGCGGGCGGTACGTCCGTTGCGGTGGGTGAAGGCATCGGCTTGCGGTGGCAGGTGATAATGGATGACGGCACCCACCCCTTCGATGTCCAACCCGCGGGCAGCAAGATCGGTGCAGACAAGGGCCACGGACGTGCCGTTGCGAAATTTGTAGAGGGCACGCTCGCGGTCGTCCTGCTCCATGCCGCCATGGAAGGCGGCGCAGGGATAGCGTTTCTCTTTCAGGAAGCGGGCGATGCGCTCCACGCTCTCGCGGTGGTTGACGAAGACAAGCGAGGGAGTGTCGCCCAGCGCACAGAGCAGTCGGAGAAGCGTTTCAAGTTTGTCCTTGGCGGGCGATGCCACTTGGCGGAGGGCCAGCCGTTCTCCGTTTGTCCCCGTACCCAGGAAATCCAGACGGCAGACGCCCGCACCACTCTCTGCCAACGGCAAGAAGGCGGGGATTTCCTCCGCATCCGTGGCAGAGAGGAGCACGCGGCGCCGCACAGCAGGCAAGGCGGAAATGAGTTCTTCCAGCTCGTCGCGGAAGCCCAACTCAAGGCACTTGTCGAATTCGTCGATGACAAGGGTGCGCACACGGCGCGGGTCGAAATTCTGCTTGCGCAAGTGGTCGCACAAGCGTCCGGGCGTAGCTATGACCAAGACAGGATGCACTTCGCGCAGCCGCCGATGCTCGTCCATCGTGGGGCGTCCGCCATGCAGGCAGAGGGCGGGCGGCAGGGAGCCGAGCGAGCGGTAGACCTCGGCAGTCTGCTGCGCCAGTTCGCGCGTGGGAGTGACGATGACGGCTTGCACATCGGCGCAATCCGCAGTGAGTTCCCCCACCAAAGGCAGCAAATAGGCCAAGGTCTTGCCCGTGCCCGTAGGCGAGAGAAGGACGAGGTCGCGCCCGTCCGTCCAAGCCCGGTGGGCGGCCTGCTGCATCGGGGTGAGAGCGGAAAGTCCGAGGTGTGCGAGTGTCTGTTGGATGTCCATATATAATAAGGTGTAAGTAAATAATCTTCTTCTGATCCCTATCCTTCGCAAACCGCTACTTTCATCACCCCATCCGCCTTGCTCTCGAAGAGCCGGTAAGCCTCCTCAATCCGGCTCAGCGGATAGCGGTGCGTGATGAGCGGCGTGGTGTCAATCCGTCCTTCGGCAATGAGGCGGAGGATTTCGGCACAGTCGCATCCGTCCACCCCGCCCGTCTTGAAGGTGAGGTTCTTGCCGTACATATCGGGCAACGGAAGCACCTGCGGACGGTCGTAGAGCGCCACGACGGTGACCGTGGCATTGGGGCGGGCACACTCCCACGCCAGGCGGAAGGTGTCGTCGGCTCCCGCCACCTCCAGCACCACATCGGCACCACCGTGGTCGGCGTGCGTGCGGACGAACTCCGCACAGCTCTCCGGCTCCGTCAGCAGCACGTCGGGATAGTGGGCTTGCACGAAGGCACGGCGTTCGGCCGACTTCTCGCACACGATGATACGCTTGGGGCGCTTCAGCATCGCGCAGAGCAGGGTGCAGATGCCCGTAGGTCCGGCACCGATGATAAGCACGGTATCCTCCGGCGTAATGTCCGATATGCGTGCCGCCCAAAAGCCGGTGGCCAAGACATCACCCACGAAGAGTGCCTGCTCGTCCGTCACATTATCGGGGATGCGGTCAAGCCCTTGGTTGGCATGGGGCACACGGACAAATTCCGCCTGCCCACCGTCGATGCGGCAGCCCAAAGCCCAACCTCCGTCGGGGTCGGTGCAGTTGTTCACATAGCCTTTCTTGCAAAAGAAACACTCGCCGCAGAAGGTCTCCACGTTCACGGTGACGCGGTCGCCCGGACGGACATGGGTGACGGCACTCCCCACCTGCTCCACCACGCCCACCATCTCGTGCCCCACGGTGATGCCCGGCACAGCACGCGGCACGCTGCCATGCTTGATGTGCAGGTCGCTGGTGCAGATGCTGCCCAGGGTGACGCGGACAATGGCGTCGTGTGCATCCTGCAACACGGGTTTCGGCTTGTCCAAGAGGCGGAACTCGCCTTGCTTGATATAAGTATATGCTAACATAAGCGATAGGGTATTTGTTACTATTATATAAAAGCCTTTTTTACACGACAAAGAAGCCTTATTTACATGACAAATAAGCCTTATTTGTCTTACATAAAAGCCTTTTTTATCCGGCATAAAAGTTCTCTTAGTCCGATAAAACAAGCCCCCAGACGCCACCAGGCATCCGGGGACAAGCGATAGGCTGCGGACGTATCCGCTCCTTATTTCTTCTTATAATTGTCCAATCCCGTCTCGAGGAAGTCCACATACTTGGCGATGTCCTCGTCGTAGGAATACGACTTGTTCAGCGGGTTGCCCTCATTGTCAATCAGGACATAGAAGGGCTGGGCGTTGGCGCCGAACTTGACGCGCTGCAGGTAGCTCCACTTGTCGCCCACGGTGCGCAGGGTGCGCTCCTTGCCGTTTTCCATCACCTTGATGGGTTCGGGCAGGGGCGTCTTCTCGTCCACATAGAGCGTGATGAGGACATAGTCGTTGTTGATGAGGTCGCTCACTTTGGGATCTGTCCACACGGCCAGCTCCATCTTGCGGCAATTGACGCATCCGTAGCCGGTGAAGTCCAGCATCACGGGCTTGCCTTGCTGACGGGCATAGGCCATACCGGCATCATAATCCATATACTTGGCATGCACCTCGTCGGCATAGAGGTTGAAGTCTTGCGTCTGCAAGGGCGGCGCAAAGGCGCTCACGGCTTTCAGCGGAGCACCCCAGAGGCCGGGCACCATGTAGACGGCAAACGCCAACGAAGCCAGGGCCAGGAAGAAGCGCGGCACGCTGACTTTGGTCTCCTCGTCGTCGTGCGGGAACTTGATTTTGCCCAACAGGTAGAAACCCAGCAGCGCAAAGAGCACAATCCAAATGGCGAGGAAGGTCTCACGGTCGAGGATATGCCAGCCGTAGGCCAGGTCGGCCACGGAGAGGAATTTCAACGCAAAAGCCAGTTCGATGAAGCCCAGCACCACCTTGATGACATTCATCCAACCGCCCGACTTCGGCATCGACTTCAGCCAGGAGGGGAAGAGGGCGAACAGCGTGAAGGGCAAAGCCAACGCCAAGGCAAAGCCGAACATGCCGATGGCCGGCCCAACGATGCTGCCCGTGGTGGATACCTCGACCAGCAGGAAGCCGATGATGGGACCCGTGCACGAGAAGCTGACCAGCGAGAGCGTGAAGGCCATCAGGAAAATGCTGATAAGTCCCGTTGTCTGCTCGGCCTTGCTGTCCACCGCATTGCTCCACTTGGAAGGCAGCGTAATCTCGAACGCGCCGAAGAACGAGGCGGCAAACACCACCAGCAAGAGGCAGAAGAAGATGTTGAATATGGCATTGGTGGAAAGCGCATTCAACGCATTGGCGCCAAAGAGAGCAGTGATGATCAAGCCAAGAGCCACATAAATCACGATGATGGACACGCCATACGTGCAAGCGTCGCGGATGCCCTTCTTCTTGTCCTTCGTGCGCTTCAGGAAGAAGCTGACCGTCATGGGGATGATGGGCCACACGCAGGGAGTGAACAAAGCCAGCAGACCGCCCACGAAGCCCATGCCGAAGACATAGAGCCAAGACAAATCCCGCTGGGCAACCGTCTCGCCAAACGAGTTGAGCTGGTCAATGACCGGCTTCCAATAATCCGGCTGGCCGAACACGGCGCTTGCAGGCACATTGGCGGCCTCATCGCCAAACTTTGTGCCCGCCTCCGCCAAGGATTGTGCGGGCGCACCCGCTCCCTCGCCCTGGAAGCTGAAAGGCACTTGCGTGGGAGGCAGACAATTCTCGTCGTTGCAGGCTCCGTACTCCAAGTAACCTTCCACGGCATAGGCGCCGCCCGTCAGCTTGAGCTCCTGGACAAACTGCGCCGTCTTCTCAAAGTAACGCACTTGCATCTCAAACATCGGGTCGAAGCCGGACACTTCCTTGCCCACCGGCTTCAGCTTGCCCACCGGCTCGGCACCTTGAATCTTATCCACATTGAAGGTGGCGGAGATGGGACCTCCGTCGCCCAAGTCCGTCGAATAGACATGCCAACCCGGGTCGATGGTGCCTGTAAACACGATTTCCACCTTCTCATCCGATACCTGTTTCCACTCCGACTTGAAGGTGACAGGCTCCAAAATCTGCGCCCGGGCCACTAAAGCCACCAAGAGCAGACAGAAAAAGAATACTGATTTCTTCACGTTCATTTCCATGTTTTCTCGTCCGACATCAGATTTCATAATCCACACAAGCACGGCTCTCGCGCACCTCGGCCAGCAAGGCGCCGGCGGCCACATGGTCGGGATGCACGGCGTATGCCTTCACATCCTCCAACGTGTCGAACTCGCTGTACAAGGCAATGCTCCATGTCTCCGCGGGATTGATGTTCAACCCGACTTCCACCTTGCGGATGAAGGGGATTCGGGCGGGCAAAGCCTCGATGGCCTGCTTGAAGGCGTGCATGGCTTCCAGCTTCTTCTCCGCCGGAGCCTCGTCTTTCAACTTGAATAATACGATGTGTCTTACCATACCTTTGATATTTATTTGATTGATTTCTTAACGCTACCTATATCCGCCGAAGCGGGTTTCCTATCAAGTTGCAAAAATACGGGTTTTACACGAAGTAAGAAAACATTTGCCGATAAATTGCGCCCGCTCAGAAAGGGTAGCCCACGGCAAAATGGAAGGCAAAATCCCGCTTGAAGTTGGGGTGGGCTATGGGATAGCGCAGACGCCCGGTCTCATAGACAGGATTGATGGCCTTCATGCCCCCGTCAAAACGCAACACGAAGAAATCCAAATCCAGACGAAGCCCCACGCCGTAGGCCACGGCTATCTGCTTGTAGAACTTGTCGAACTCGAACTTCCCGCCGGGTTGCTCCTCATACTCGCGCAAAGTCCAAATGTTGCCCGCATCCACAAAGACGGCACCGCGGAATTTCCAGAAAAGGCGCGTGCGGTATTCGATGCTCGCGTCCAGCTTGATGTCGCCCGACTGGTTCAGGAAATTATTGTCGCCTGGGAAAGAGCCGGGGCCTAAATCGCGCACCGACCAGCCGCGGACGCTGTTCGCCCCGCCGGAGAAATACCGCTTCTCGAAGGGCACCACCGAAGCGTTGCCGTAGGGGATGGCTATGCCCGCCCCCACGTGGAAAGCCAAGGAGTTGCGGCTGTCTATCACGATGTTCTTGGCAAAATCCGCATCAAACTTCAGGTATTGGGCAAAGGGGATGCCCAGGAGGGTGTATTCGCCCGCCTCGTTCTTCCGCATCTTGGCGGCGCGCGCCAAGGCGTAAAGCACATTGCCTGCCGACTCGAAGTTGAAGCGCACGGTGTACGAATTGCCCAGCGTGGCGTTGTTCATCAAGGCGCGCCCCGCGCTGTTGTACGTGTAACTGTATCCCGTGCGTACGATGAAACGGTCCTCGTAGTTATACTTCAAGATATAATTCTGCTCCTGCTCAAGGTAGAGCTGGCGGAAAGACTCGTCCATCCACGGCATGTACAAGTAGTTGATGTCCAGCAAATCAATGCGATGCTGGGCGCGGACGTGCTGCATGCCCCATTTGTAGCTCCACCCCGCCGAAGCCACGATGCGCGTGAACTCCGGGCGCATCTGGTAATTATATTGAAGGCCGAACTCCGTGGTGGCGGATATGCGCCGGGTGAAATTGCGGGAGAGGAAAGGGAAAAGGAAGCGCGGGAAGTTGATGGTAGCCTCTGCTCCCAGCTCGATGTAGTTTTGGTTATAGCCCGTACCCTGCAGGCCGGACACCGCCTCGTAGGCGCCACGGAGCTTCAACATGAAGGCTTCCGAGCCGCGGAAAAGGTTGCGATGATTGTAAGACACCGAGCCGCCCGCCCCAAGGTCGCCCGCCGAATTGGTGCCGTCCACCTCGAAAGACACCGACTGGGATTTGTTCTTGGTGAGCAACACGTAGGCGCTCAGGGCAGTGCTGTCCTTCTCCTGCTCCAAGAATCGGATATTGGTGTATTTCAACGCCTGCAGGCGCCCGAAGTTGGTATAGGTGCGGCTCACGGCATTTTCATCATACAAATCCCCAGGAGCAAAATGCAGGTTGTTCACCAGCACTTTGGGGCGCAGGTAAAGACGGTCTTTGAAGTAAATGGGATAGTCGCCATAGTGCACGGAGTCGTTCACCTGGATGCTGTTTTCCTCCGAGCCTTGCATCATGTCATAATCGGTGATGAAAGACACCTTGTCCACGCGGTATTGCCGATGGGGTTCGGATGCTCCCCCTTGGCGGAAAGGAGCCAAATGGAGGGTAAGGTCCACCAGATACGTGTTGCGCACGGTATCGGCCGTATAAGTAATGTAATCCTTGTTGAATTTATAATAACCATGCCGCAAGAGGTTGGACGTGATGCGCTGGCGTTCGGCATCCAACACGTTGACATCGAAGGCCATCCCCTCCTTCAGCAGGGTAGCCGCCGAATCCTGCCGCATGTAATCCGCAATGCGCTCATCCTGCACGTCCAGCTTCAACGTGTTCACCCGGTAAGGTTTCCCCGTCTGCACGCGGTAGGTCAGCGTCATTTTCCGGCCGGACACCTCGCGGACAGGCTCCACCGTGGCTCCCATATACCCCATGTTGCGCACGGCTTTGGTGATTTCCTCCGACGTGCGCACCGTCTCCTCATGGCTATAAATGACAGGGGCATCGCCCATCCGCCTGAGCACGCGGTTAATCCACTTGGTAGAGTCGCGCCCCGACCAGTTGTAGACATAGAGTTGCGTCTTTATCAGGCTGAACCACTTGGAGTTGGGATGCTGTCGCACATACATCGAGAGTTGCGAGGGGCGCACGTCCTTGTTGTCCGTCCGGATACGCACATCGTCCAGCAAATACGAGCCTTCAGGCACATATTTGGTGGTGGAGCAAGCGGCAAGCCCCAAGGCTAAGGCGCAAAGCAAAACGATGCGGACGACGTTCCTCATATTTTCTCCTCGAAACAGATTTGGTAATTGGTCACAAAGGTACACTTTTCTCCCCGAAATCCCAACATGACATCCGCCAAAGGTCTCTTTTTGGTCTCTTTCTCCTCTCTTTTTCCTCTCTTTCCGGTCTCTTTCAAGGCTTATTGGAGGAATTTTTTCCACCGTTATCCCGCCACTATTACTCCTATAATACTCCTATTATACTCCTATATTGGTCCTATTCAGAAAGAGAGAAATAGCGAACCGATAAAGGCCATGTTCAAGACCAGGAAAGGCTGAGATTATTCTTCCGCAAAAGTCTTTCCGTTTTTAGGCAAAAATTGTACTTTTGCACCATGAAGAAGAATGGAAACATACTTATCGTGGACGACAACCGGGGAGTATTGGCCGCCCTGCAACTCCTGCTGAAACCTCACTTCGAGCGGATTGCCACGCTGACTTCGCCTGCCTCGCTGCCCGCCATGCTCCGCGAAGACACGTGGAGCGTGCTGTTGCTGGACATGAACTTCACGTCGGGCATCAACAACGGCAACGAAGGGCTCTACTGGCTGCACGAGGCCAAACGCCTGCGCCCTGCCCTGCCCGTGGTGCTCTTCACGGCATACGCGGACATTGACCTGGCCGTGAGGGGCATCAAGGAGGGAGCAACCGACTTTGTGGTCAAGCCGTGGGAGAACCATAAGCTCGTCGAAACATTGACCGCGGCTTCGCGAAACAATGACGCCGCCTCCGCGAAGGATTGTCCTGCCAACGAAAAACCGGCCATGTATTGGGGCGAAAGCAACGCCATGCGCCGCCTCAAGGCCATGGTGGAGAAGGTGGCGCGGACGGATGCCAACGTGCTCATTACGGGCGAGAACGGCACGGGCAAGGAGATGCTGGCGCGCGAACTCCACCGCCTCTCCCTGCGGAGCGGACACCCGTTGGTCACGGTGGACATGGGCGCCATCACGGAAACCCTCTTCGAGAGCGAACTGTTCGGACACGTCAAGGGGGCCTTCACCGATGCACACGCCGACCGGGCGGGCAAGTTCGAGGCGGCCGACCAGGGTACCCTCTTCCTTGACGAGATTGGCAACCTGCCCTACCACCTGCAAGCCAAGCTCCTGACCGTCCTCCAATGCCGGAGCATCGTGCGCGTGGGAAGCAACACGCCCATCCCCGTGGACATCCGCCTGATTTGCGCCACCAACCGCGACCTGGAGCGCATGGTGGCACGCGGAGAGTTCCGCGAAGACTTGCTCTACCGCATCAACACCATCCACCTGGAGATTCCCCCGCTGCGCGAACGCCCAGAAGACATCCTGCCCTTGGCGGAGCAATTCATCCGCCGCTTCTCCGCCCAATACAAGAAACCGGCCTCCACCCTGGACGAAGCCGCCCGCCAAAGGCTTCTCCGGCATCCGTGGAAAGGCAACATCCGCGAGCTGGAGCACGCCATCGAAAAGGCTGTCATCATCTCCGACGACGCTGTCCTGCCCGCCGAAGTTTTCCAACTTCCCCACCCGGCTGAACCTGCATCAGACTCTCCCGCATCGACCTTGGAAGAGATGGAGCGGCGCATGATAAGCCAGGCGTTGGACACGTGCGGGGGAAACCTCTCGGCGGTAGCCGCGCAATTGGGCATCACGCGCCAAACCCTATACAACAAGATGAAAAAATATAACCTTTGACCATGAAAAGCCCTATTCCTCTCTACACCCTCCTACTCATCCTCTCCTGCCTCCTGACGGGCGGTTTATGGCTGCTTGCCGCCTATGGGATGCCTTTGCCGGGGACTACGCTGACGGTATGGCCGTGGAGCACGCTGCTGACCCTTTGCATCCCCTTCCTTGCCTGGAAACTCCACAAACTCCAGCAGCGGCAGACGCAAAAGGTGCTTTTCCTGCTGGACGCCGTAGAAAACAATGACTATGCCGTCCACTTCATCGAAGAAGAAAACGACGCCAACACCCGCTTGGTGAACCGCGCCTTGAACCGCATCGCCCGCATCTTGTGGCAGGTAAAAAACGAAACCGCCCAACAAGAGAAATACTATGAACTCATTTTGGAGTGCATCAACACCGGCATCCTGGTGCTGAACGACAATGGGGCTGTCTATCAAAAGAATACCGAAGCCCTGCGTCTGCTGGGTTTGGAGGTCTTCACCCACGTCCTCCAACTGAACCGCATCGACCCGAAGCTCACCGCCCGCTTCACGACTTGCCGCCCGGGCGACACCTTCCAAGTGCCCTTGTGCAACGAACGGGGCACGCGCGACCTCTTCGTGCGGGTGAGCGACATCAGCATCCGGGGCGAACACCTGCGCATCCTGGCACTGAACGACATCAACCACGAACTGGATGAACGCGAGATTGACTCCTGGATACGCCTGACCCGTGTCCTCACGCACGAAATCATGAATGCCGTCACCCCCATCACCTCGTTGAGCGATACCCTGCTGGAGTTGACCAGACAGGGTGCCTCCACGGACGAAGTGCGAAGCGGACTGAAAACCATCAGCTCGACCGGAAAAAACTTATTGGCTTTCGTCGAGTCTTACCGGAAGTTCACCCACATCCCCACGCCTGTGCCTACCCTATTCTACCTGCGCGACTTCATCCCCCGGATGGTGGAGCTTGCCCGTCACCAATACCCCGATGCGCACATCACCTTCAACACCCGCATCGAGCCGGACGACCTCATCCTGCATGCCGACGAAGGGCTGATGGCGCAAGTCTTCACCAACCTGCTGAAAAACGCCATACAAGCCATCACCGCCGAAGAAGGCCGCACCACGGAAGGGCGTATAGACATCGCCGCCCGATGTGACGAACAAGAAGCGATAGTGGTGGAAATCAGCAACGACGGCCCTCCCATCCCGGCGGACGTGGCGCAACACATCTTCATCCCCTTCTTCACCACCAAGGAGGGAGGAAGCGGCATCGGCCTGAGCATTTCGCGCCAAATCATGCGCCTTTCCGGCGGTAGCCTCACGCTGTTGCCTGGGGAAAAGACAACATTTGTCTTGCGTTTCGATTGATGCGCTTGCAAATAATGCTTCAATCATACTGATAGAACCATAAATAAGCCCTATCTTTGCGCGGAATTTTATTTTTTGACGAAATACAATGGAACGAGCATCCACCTTCATCGAATATATCGAACAGAGCATCATACAGAACTGGGATCTCAATGCCTTGACCGACTACAAAGGCATCACCCTGCAATACAAGGACGTGGCACGGAAGATAGCCAAGTTTCACCTCGTCTTGGAGAGTGCCGGCATACGCCCGGGCGACAAGATTGCCGTGTGCGGGCGCAACAGTGCCCACTGGGGCGTGACCTTCATGGCCACGGTGACATACGGTGCAGTCATCGTCCCCATCCTGCATGAGTTCAAGGCGGACAACATCCACCACATCGTCAACCACTCCGAAGCGAAGCTGCTTTTTGTCGGTGCCCGTGCATGGGAAGCCTTGGACGAGGCGGCCATGCCCCACTTGGAGGGTAT
The DNA here is from genome assembly GCA_949292025.1 of uncultured Bacteroides sp. Lineage (GTDB taxonomy): Bacteria > Bacteroidota > Bacteroidia > Bacteroidales > Bacteroidaceae > Bacteroides. The sequence goes on from CASEYC010000028.1 coordinate 37,886, forward strand.
CGTCCTGCTGGAGGATTTCACCCCGGTGGTGTGCCGCAACGACGCGCTGATGGAAGCCTTCGAGCACCGCAATGCCCGTTATGGCGCCCGTTACCCCAAGAATTTCCGCCCCGAGCATATCCATTACCGCCGCGAGGCTTCGCCGGACGAGCTGGCAATCATCAACTACACATCGGGCACCACGGGCTACTCCAAAGGCGTCATGTTGCCCTACCGGAGCTTGTGGAGCAACGTGGATTATTGCCGTGAGATGCTGCGCGTGAATCCGGGAGACCATATTGTGTCAATGCTGCCTTTGGGCCATGTGTTCGGCATGGTGTATGACTTCCTCTACGGTTTCGCAGCCGGGGCGCATCTGTACTTCCTGACGCGGATGCCCTCGCCCAAGATCATCGCCCAATCTTTTGCAGAGATTCGCCCGAAAGTCATCTCGTGCGTGCCCCTCATCGTGGAGAAAATCATCAAGAAGAACATCCTGCCCCGCGTGGACAACACCATAGGCAAGTTGCTGCTGCGCGTGCCCATCGTGAACGACAAAATCAAAGCCGCGGCACGCAAGGAGGCCATGGAAATCTTCGGCGGGCAATTCGATGAAATCATCATCGGCGGCGCCCCGTTCAATGCGGACGTGGAGCGATTCGTCAAGCAGATAGGTTTCCCCTACACCATCGCCTACGGCATGACGGAGTGCGGTCCTATCATCTGCTCCAACCGCTGGGAAACCTTGAAACTCGCCTCCTGCGGACGGGCAGCGGCACGGATGGAAGTGAAAATTGATTCGCCCGACCCGGAGAACATAGCCGGAGAAATCATCTGCCGGGGCACAAACACCATGCTGGGGTACTACAAAAATCCGGAAGCAACGGCACAAATCATCGACGTCAACGGCTGGCTCCACACGGGCGACCTTGGCACGATGGACGCAGAAGGTTACGTCACCGTGCGTGGCCGGAGCAAGAATATGCTCCTGACATCCTCCGGGCAAAACATCTATCCGGAAGAGATTGAAAGCAAGCTGAACAACATGCCTTACGTATCCGAATCACTCATTGTCCTCCAAAACGAGAAGTTGGTGGCTCTCATTTACCCGGACTTCGACGAAGCCTTCGCCCAGGGCCTGAAGCCGGAAGATGTGGAAAAAGCTATGGAAGCCAACCGGGTAGAACTCAACCAACAGCTCCCTCCCTATTCGCAGATTTCCAAAGTGAAAATCCATTTCGAGGAGTTCGAAAAGACTGCCAAGAAGAGCATCAAGAGATTCATGTACCAAGAAGCAAAAGGGTAATATTGAAAAAATCCGGTATAAATCATTGATTCATACCGGATTATCGTTGCACGGGAAGAGAGGCTCGAACTCCCGACACTCGGTTTTGGAGACCGATGCTCTACCAACTGAGCTATTCCCGTGTTTGCGGGTGCAAAGGTAATGCAAAGTTTTAAATCTGCAAGGGGTTTCGTTACTTTTTTACCAGATTTCTCTCCATGAAATTCGCAACCGAGGTGGAAATCTGCATTATTTCACGTAACTTTGCACACGCATAACCCACAGAAAAGATTTGCTATGAACAATGAACTGCACCCATTGAAACCCTTCCTGCCCAAGGGAGCCAAGATTTTGATATTAGGCAGTTTTCCACCTCCCAAGAAAAGGTGGTGCATGGAATTCTTTTACCCCAATTGGGGAAATGATTTCTGGAGGATTTGGGGATACATCGCCCATGGGGACAAGAACCATTTCGTCATACCGGACGAAAAACGGTTTGACAAAGCGAAAATAGAGGACTTCTGCCGCGAACAGGGCATCGCTCTCTATGATACGGCGGAGGAGGTTATCCGATTGAAAAACAACGCGTCGGACAACTTTCTGCAAATCGTCCGTCCTACTGACATTGCCCGACTGCTGGAGCAACTGCCCGAATGCCATACCCTTGTGGCCACCGGACAAAAATCGGCGGAAACCCTGCAAGCCACTATCGGTTGTCCCGCATTGTCTGTCGGCGAAGCCATTGAGACTACATACTTGGGAAGGGAAATCAAAGTTTGGCGGATGCCCTCATCCTCACGAGCCTATCCCCGCCCGATAGAGTGGAAAGCGGAATACTACAAGAAGATATTGGAATAAAAAAGGAGTGCCACAGGGAGGCGATAAAATCAGAAGAAGCCAACCGCCCCTTTGCAAGCCGGTTGACTTCCTTGCCGATAAGGATTACTTCTTGTCCTTTCCGCCGTCCTCTTCCTGCTTGTGCCGAGGTTCATTCTTGGCAAGCATGATGACATTGTAGGCATATTCGGACATCCATTGCTCGGAATATCCCAAACGTTCCTTGTATTGGCGGACAGCCATGGCGGTCTTGTGCACATCGTCCTTCTTCCACACCGTCTTGGTGCAGACGTCATGCATGGTCTTTTCCACCATGGTGCGCAAAGCTCCCTTGAAGATGGAGGGAAGGCGGAACTTCCACTGCATCAAAGTGCCTATAAGCATAATCAAATCGTTCGAGAAACCTTGGTAAAGGAACAAGTAGGACTGCACCTCGTTTTGCGTGCGGCAATGCTTCTTCACCGAGGCATCAATTTCCTTGAAAAAATTCTCGCTGATGCCGTAATCCTGCATCAGCATCTTGCGCGAGGCGGACTTTTCCGCCAAGCCGAGACGACCGCCTTGGGTGGGAACCTTGAACAGACGTTTGAAGTTGGCCACATCCGGAATGAAACGGATGTTGGTGATGCCCAGGTTGACTGCTATTACCGACTGAAAATACACGCGCGTCAGGGAAATGAAATCCTCCACACCTTTGGGCGAAACTTGTTGCTTGTCTTTGTTGAACAATCTGGCTATTATACCCATATCAATACTAAACTACTTATTAAATTAATCCCATGCCGGACAGCTTGCCCGGCTATTTGCCTGCAAAAATAAATCATTTTTTGCAATCTTCCATCACAGAAAGCCTAACTTTTCAGCCGGAAATGAAACTTATGCCCTTCAAACACCGGCTCCACGATGTCATAACGTATCAATTTGGCCAATAAATGCTCGGCTGCCCGGCGAGAAATGCGCGCCATGCGACAATATTTATTCAAGGACAGGCTTTCATTTTCCTCCAGCAAGCGGAGCAAAAGCTGTTCGCGCCCGGTGAACGCCATCAACTCCCCGCAGGGATTGTCGCTTTGCTGCCATACCCGAAGATGCACAGGGGTAGCCAGGATATTCTCGTCGGCAATGCGCAAATAAGCCAGGTTCCTACCGGACTCATCCTTGGCATATACGGGTTTATGGCTACTCTCGGGTATGGTCACCACGAGCACGCAACGCCCCTCCGCCATAAAGGCTTGCATTTCGCAATCCACCTGCGGCGTGCAATACAGCCGGGCGGCGGCTTCCACCATATACCGCTCTTCTTCCGAACGGACGCCGGCAATCTTCCCATTGTCCTTCACCCCGACAAGCAACCTCCCGCCATCGGTGTTGGCAAAAGCCGAAAGCGTCTTGGCAATCTTGCGCGCATCGGAAATCTCGAATTTGAAATCCTGCTGCTGATGCTCGCCCTCGGCTATGAGCGAGTGAATGTAATCCGTGTCCGTCATCCTTTTCATGCCACAAAAGTAGGCAAAAAACGCCGAAAGGGCATCTGCTATCAAAAAAAACATTGTCGTCCCACAAAAAAACATCATTTTTCTCCATTAATTCCAAGAAAGAATGTATTTTTGCCCTGCATTATAAAACGAAGTAATACAAAAGGATTATGAAAGAACTGATTGAAAAACTTGCAGCATTGTATGCTGAATTTGAAAAAGATGCCAAAGCTCAATTGGAAAACGGCAACAAAGCTGCCGGCACCCGCGCCCGCAAGAGCTCGCTGGAAATCGAGAAAGCGATGAAGGAATTCCGCAAGGCATCTTTGGAAGCGTCCAAACAATAAAGAACGCCCCGAAAACACATTTATGCATGAAAAAGGCTGCCTTGACAAGGTAGTCTTTTTTTGTGCAAAAAGTCGGCCGGAAAAATTGTCGGTTGCAAGAAAATCATTATCTTTGCAGACGGTTACGGTTAAGACACTGAAACTTACATATCATTAATTATATTAACTAATTAATAGAGCTGATTATGACTTATTCACACGAAGTTGAACACATGTGTGTTGTAAAGAAAGGTCCCAACCACGGACCGGCTCCCATCCCCGAAGAAGGCAAGTGGGTGAAAGCAAAAGAAATCGTAGACATCTCCGGCTTGACTCACGGTGTGGGTTGGTGTGCCCCCCAACAGGGCGCCTGCAAGCTGACGCTGAACGTCAAGAACGGTGTCATCCAGGAATGTCTGGTTGAAACGCTGGGTTGCTCTGGCATGACGCACTCCGCCGCCATGGCTTCTGAAATCCTGCCGGGCAAGACCATCCTTGAAGCCCTGAACACGGACCTCGTTTGCGACGCCATCAACACGGCGATGCGCGAACTCTTCCTGCAAATCGTGTACGGACGCACGCAGTCCGCATTCTCTGAAGGCGGCCTGATGATTGGTGCCGGCTTGGAGGACCTGGGCAAGGGATTGCGCAGCCAAACGGGTACCCTCTTCGGCACGTTGGCCAAGGGGCCTCGCTACCTCGAACTGACCGAAGGCTACATCACCCGTATGGCCCTCGATGCAGACGACCAAGTCGTCGGCTATGAATACGTCCACATGGGCAAGTTCATGGAACAAGTGAAAGCCGGCAAAGACGCCAACGAAGCCTTGAAAGCCGTTACGGGCACGTACGGTCGCTTCAAACCCGAACAGGGCGCAGTTAAATACATTGACCCACGTAAAGAATAATGAAGGAGGACACAGACAATGATTAGACCCGTACAATTTGAAAGCCAAGACCGCCGTATCAAGCAAATTCTTGCCGCACTGAACGAATACGGCATCAAAGACATCGAAGAGGCCAACGCCATCTGTGACGCCGTCGGCATCGACCCGTACCTGACCTGCCAAGAAACGCAGGGCATCTGCTTCGAAAATGCCAAGTGGGCATACGTTGTTGGTTGCGCCATCGCTCTGAAGAAAGGTTGCAAGAACGCCGCCGACGCTGCTGAGGCCATCGGTATCGGCCTGCAAGCCTTCTGTATCCCCGGCTCCGTGGCAGACGACCGCAAGGTAGGTCTGGGACACGGCAACCTGGCTGCCCGCCTGCTCCGCGACGAGACGCAGTGCTTCGCCTTCCTGGCCGGCCACGAGTCCTTCGCAGCTGCCGAGGGTGCCATCAAGATTGCCGAAATGGCCAACAAGGTGCGCAAGAACCCCTTGCGTTGCATCCTGAACGGCTTGGGCAAGGACGCCGCTATGATTATCTCCCGCATCAACGGCTTCACGTATGTGCAGACCCAGTTCGACTACTACACTGGCAAGTTGGAAGTAGTGAAGGAAACTCCGTACTCCGACGGTCCCCGCGCCAAGGTGAAATGCTATGGTGCAGACGACGTGCGCGAAGGCGTGGCCATCATGTGGCACGAGAACGTGGACGTATCCATTACGGGTAACTCCACGAACCCCACCCGCTTCCAACACCCCGTAGCAGGTACTTATAAGAAAGAACGTGTATTGGCCGGCAAGCCCTACTTCTCCGTAGCATCCGGTGGTGGCACGGGCCGCACATTGCACCCGGACAACATGGCCGCTGGTCCTGCTTCCTATGGTATGACCGATACTATGGGTCGTATGCACAGCGACGCCCAGTTCGCCGGTTCTTCTTCTGTACCCGCCCACGTGGAAATGATGGGCTTCCTGGGTATCGGCAACAACCCGATGGTAGGTTGCACCGTAGCTTGCGCCGTAAACGTGGCTTTGGCTCTGAACAAGTAATCCAAATTACTGATTAATCGAGTAGGAGGAAAACGAAGTAGTTTTCTTCCTACTTTCGTTTTCCGACCTCTCACACCACCGTACGTGCCGTTCGGCATACGGCGGTTCCTTAGTGCTGATGCAATTTGACATATAAATCCACAAGGCAGGGGTA
>CASEYC010000029.1 GCA_949292025.1 uncultured Bacteroides sp.
AAATCCTGCAAATCCTAAGCTTTTCTCTACTGGATAAAACGCCTGTAAGAGAGATACTTACTGATTGCGATTACAAAAATGTCAAAGAACTAAATTATAAACAGTTGAAAATCAGCTGGGACTAAGTGCCCAGCAGTGATCTACCCTATTTATGCAATTTACACCGCAAAAGTAAGACAATAAAAGATGTCGAAAAATATGGGAATTACCGAATGCTTACACAGCAAAAAACCAAATTATGCCTGCGGACGACCCACAATCTAAAAAGAAATGCTTTACTTTGCACAGTAAATAAAGTAGGCAACGGGAAATTTCAGCAACCAGCAGAAGGCCTAAGAAGAAGCGAAAGAACGAGAGAAACTTGCAGGATATTTCTTCAAACCTCTCGCAACTTACTTTTACAGCCTTGGTGCTTGGAGGGATAGTTCTATTTTTTCCAAGGAAATGAGATTGGGGTCAAACTTGCCTCAATGTTTGTTTTAGGATGTGTCTTAGCATCCGTATTAGCCCTGATAGGAAATGATTTATTAAAATAATATGTAGATTATGAACGCAGGAATCTTTGTGTTTGCAATGCTGATGACAATAGTCCTCGGCATCTATCTGCATCTTAAGACCCCTTCCGGAAAGAAATGGGTGAAGAGTTTATGAGGAATCGGGTAGAAGGTGTGCAGAAATACAACATCATTCTCACACTGTCCTGTCGAGTTTATCAAGAATACTTGTCACTCTTGGGAGGCTCTATATCACCTTTATAGATTACTTCTGCGCTCACATTAGGCACAAGAAAAATAAACAACAGATTACTATTATAAATAAAGGAAAACGTTTCATTGTCACCCAAATAGAAACATCCCAAGTACAACTATAAACTCAAATTTATAGTGTACTTGAGATGAAATCTATCAATAATTACTTATTCTCAATCTTCTTGAAGCAAAGGAACCAGCCATTACCACCAGCATCAGCAGAAACGCCAGGTTCAGGGAAGCTCAGATAAAGCTTCTCGTCATCGGCGCGCAAGATCTGATAAACATACTGGCGAGCATTTCCGTGGTTCGGTTGCACACCCATCAAGGGCATTGTACCAGTGAATGTCATCGTACCAATATCCCAACCTACTTTGGCGGCTGCATCAGAAACGGTAACCGTACCAGTTTCACCACGGCTGGTATTCACACCATTCAAACTTAATGAGAACCATGCTCCAAGACCATCATTAGGCAAACCTGCCCCAGCTACTTGTTCATCTATATTTGTTTCGTTGGGGGCACCCCACCAAGCAGGTTGGGTATCATTACCAAAGTTTCCATTGCCCCAATAACGGCCAGAAGCATTATCCGGATTTTCATCCCATGTCCAAGTAGTCGTGCCATATTCACCGTTTTCATAGCCAAACACCTGCTTGAAGATTTCGGGCAGGTCAGTGTATTCTGACACTACAATAGACTTTGTATCAGACTTTGTAAGGCTGCCGTCCTGATTAATGGCCGTAATGTAGACATTCAACGTCTTTGCAGGGGGAACGTCTTGGAAAGAAGGATTGGTGCCTTCGCCCAACAAGGCATCAGTATCAGCATTGTACACTTTCACATAACGAACCGGGTCGAGAGCCACCGAAATGTTGTTATTACCCTCGCTTCTTGCTACCAACTGGAAACTATTAGTCAAATCTTCCACCGAGACATTGGCACCCGGCTGAATATCGTCCACCGCAGGATCGCAGGCGGTGAAAAGCATTGCCAATACAGGCAGTATATACCATATTTTTTTCATATTCACTTTAACTTATTAGATTATTAATCATTGCCGTTCTTCCTGCACCGTGGCAGGAAGAACAGCAAATTGTTTTTTACCATTGCGTGTATTCGGCATCAGCACCAGACCAACCCGGGTTTTGCGCCAAAGCACCATTGGCCAACGAGAACTCCGTGTCCGGAATCTTATAGAAACCTGCCGTAGCATTATAGCGGGCAGCATAGCCACCATTATGCGAAGTGTTATTAGCAGGGCTACCGGCTACATAAATCGGTTGATTGGTTTGCTTCTCCAAAGCCGCAGCAGCGATATGCCAACGACGGATATCATTCCAGCGTACTCCTTCAAATGCCAATTCCCAACGGCGTTCGTTCTGTAAGGCCTCCAAAGAATAGGCTGCGATAGGATCCAATCCGGCACGAGCGCGTACCCGGTTGATGCCAGAAACATCTTCCTTCAACTCAGATTGCATCAACAACACATCAGCAAAACGAATCAACACCAAATCATGAATATTGCCCGTTTGGAACAAACTTCCCGTAATCTGCCAACCATCACGGCCATACATGACCAGCTCGAAGGTTTCAGCATAAGAAACGGTACCATCATCACCCACTTCAATAGCTGTAACAGGGGCAGACTTTTTATTATAATAATCTGTTTCCTGTACCCAGTCTGCACTACCACCTTTGGTATAGTTAGGCAGGTCATCCAAAACCTGAATGGAAGCCTCACGACGCATGTCGTTAGGTTCGGCCTGCTGCCAATCAGAAACCAAGTTAGGTGCTACAGGACCTGCACCCCAGCCTTGGCCAAACGGGAACGTATCCGCATAAGGATGACCACCACGTACACCAAAGTGAAGGGCATAACCGTTGCCATAACCGATAGTCGTGCTCCAACTGGCCAACTTATTGAACTTGATGGAGAACAAGGTTTCGGGATTAACAGAAGCATCGTCTTCCACCCACTTCAAGCCTTGCCCTTGCGTATAATAATAATCTTCCACTGTACAGCGATTAGTATATGCCCATAAGTTACGATAGTCACCTACCAAAGTATAGCCGGAATTCTCCACACAATCATCAATGTAATTAATGACATCCTGCTTGGTCAGCGTGGTGCCATCGGGCAAGGCAACTTCCGTCAACGGATTGTATGTAGTGCTGGTCAAAGCCGCCAAGTCATCACCGTTGCCGTACATACCGGTATAGAATAACCACGCACGTGCCAACATGGCTTCTGCCGTATATTTATCAATGCGACCATCTTGACGGCGTACAGCCGGCATATTTTGGGCCGCATCGCGCAAGTCTTGCAGAATTTGTCCCCAGCACTGGGCTGCCGTAAACTGTGCAGGCACATTTTCCTCCGTATTCAGCACCATAGGTACCGGACCGTATTGCGAGCACAGCTCATAATAATAGAATGCACGCAAGAACTTGGCTTCGCCCTCAATCTGATTCCGCTCTTGCTCCTCCAACTGAATGTTTGATATACCAGACAATAAGGAGTTGGCACGGTTGATGCCTTGGTAACGGTCTACCCAGAACTGGCGGGTCATATCATTTTGATAGTTCAGAAGCAAGTCCATAGCCTGCATCAAACGGTCATTCGTACCGCCGCCACCCAAGTTGTCATCGCTGGCCAACATGGACAAATAATAGAATGACTGCTGGGGAGTGGCATTCACCTGGTTCAGATTCTCATAAATACCTGCCAATCCTTGCACAGCATCATCAGCCGTCACCGGAAAGTTCTCAGGTGTCTTTTCGACGTAGTTAATGGCATCCAGCGTACAAGAGGTCAAAGCCCCTGCGCCAATCAGTGCCACGCCTGCTATATATGCTAATTTTTTCATCATACAATCAGTTTTTAAAATTTAATATTAACGCCAAACATATAGGTTCTCGGTTGCGGGTAGTTACCTACATCCACGCCCGTTACCCAAGGCTCGGCACTGTTCAAGGCCATACCGTTTTCAGGATCCATACCCTTGTAACCGGTAATCGTGAAGAGGTTCTGTGCCGTGAAGTACAGACGCAACTGTTGCAACGGGCAAGACTTCCACAATCTCTTGAAGTCATAACCCAGCGTCAAGTTCTGCAAACGTACATAGCTGGCATCCTCCACATAAATATCAGAAATAGCCTGGAAATTGATGTCATTACCCGGAGTCAGGATCGGATATTTGTTGGAAGTACCTTCGCCATGCCAATAGTCATATACCTCAGTTGTATAGTTTTCATATTCGCCATCGGCAAATTTACGATACGAACGGGCTACTTGCTGACCAAATGCGCCATACAAAGAAATCCCCAGATCAATACCCTTGTAACCGAAGTTCAAGTTCAGACCGGCCGTTACGTCAGGATGCGGAGAACCGAGTTCGGTCTTATCCGCAGCGGTAATCATTCCATCGCCATTCACATCCACAAATTTCAAATCGCCCGGAGTAATGCCTGTTCCTTGCAATGAATTAGCTGCATTGCCACCACAGTTCTTGTCGAGATAAGCCTGTACATCGGCTGCATTCTGCATGACACCTTCCGTCTTATAACCATAGAAATAACCAATAGGATGCCCTACTTGCATACGAGCCATAATACCCGTACCTTGTGACAGCAAGTCGTTACCACCTTCTACATACCCGGAAGCATTGTTCACCTCGGTCACTTCGTTCTTGTTGTAAGCGATATTAAAGCTGGCACCATACGTGAAGTCGTCGCCCACCTGGTCGTTCCAACCCAAAGTAAATTCTACACCCTTGTTCTCTACTGTACCGGCATTGGAGGATTTCGTCGTGAATCCGTTGATGGAAGAAACCGGAACGGCAATCAGCAAGTCTTTCGTCTTCTTGTTATACCAATCGAACGTGAAACTCAAACGACCATTCAAGAAGCGGGCATCCAAACCGACGTTAGTTTGCTCGGAAGTCTCCCAAGTCAGGTCGGTGTTGGACAAACGAGTCGGGTAACCACCTTGTGTACCGGAATTCTTATTATTATTGAAAGAATACATACCAAAGTCACCAAAAGAGAAAGCACTCAAGTAACCGAAAGCACCGATGTTTTCGTTACCGTTCTGACCCCAGCTGACACGGAGTTTCAAGAAGTCCAACCAGTCGCGCGTGCTCTCCATGAAGTTTTCATTGGAGATAACCCAGCCTGCGGAGAAAGAGGGGAAGTAACCCCAACGGTGTCCTTCAGCAAAGTTGGAAGAACCATCGGCACGCATAATGGCCGTGAACATATACTTCTCTTTGTAGTCGTAGTTGATACGTCCGAAGTAAGAGAGGATGGAGTGGTCGGTCACCGGATAGCCGCCTACCGTAGCCTGGCCGGCGCGGGTCGTGAAGTTGTCGAAGTAAGCATGAGCAAAATCATTAAACACACTGCTTTGTGCAGAGCCTTCCAACGTTTCGCCCATATCATTGCCTTCACGAGAATACTCTGTACCCACCAATACGTCAAAGTGATGTTCATCCTTGATGTCGAACTTGTAATTCACAGTATTGGTCACGGCCCAGTTCCAAGCAATGGTCATATTCTCAGACAATGCAGCCTGCTCAACAGCATCACCTTGGTCGTTTAACTTATACGGATTCGTATACCCTTTCCACATGCTGGAATATTGTTTATAAGCCACTTGTCCTCTATAAACCAAGTTCTTGATGGGCTGGATTTCCAAATAAGCCACGGTGTTCAGGTTGAAACTCTTGCTTTTGTTGTTACCATTCTGCGTATTCAACATCTGTACAATGGGATTGCTAGAGAATGAATTATAGTTCAGCCAGCCTTCTGTACCCGATGCGACCATATCATCGTACATGAAATAATCCCCATTTGCATTGTAGATAGGGATAGCCGGATTGGCACGCAAGGCATTGGAAATAGCATTGGCATACTGGTTACCAATCTGGATACCCTGATTCTGACGATGCTGGTAATAGACATTCTCACCAAACTTGATGACATCCATATCGCCTTTGCGGTAAAGCACATGCTCGGAGTTCAAGCGGAACGTGAAACGACGGAAATCTGACTTCACCACATTACCCACGATACCATCTTGATACTGATAACCAATACCTGTGGAGAACTTGGAAAACTCCGAGCCACCGGCTATGTTCAAGGCGTGGGAAGTCGTGATGGCACCATCATTGATGATGGCATCCAACCAATCCGTACCCGGATTTGAGCCATTCTGGTATGCCTCCAGCAAATCAGCATCTATAAAACGAGACCAATCATAAGGCTGTTGATTCGTATTAAACTTAACTTGGTCCATCACAGCCATATATTCCTTGGCATTCAGCAAGTCCGGACGCTTGTAGATGTACTGCCAACCTACATTGCCGTCGTAAGATACCTGAATCTTGCCTTCCTTACCCTGCTTAGTGGTAATCATAATCACACCGTTGGCAGCACGGGCACCATAGATGGCGCAGGATGCAGCGTCCTTCAATACGTCAATACGTTCGATGTCAGCAGGGTTCAAGGCGTTGATATCGCCACCTGCCACACCATCTATAATATAAAGAGGTGCAGTGTTACCGTTCGTACCAGCACCACGGATGCTGATCTTAAATCCGTCACCCGGCTGGCCGGAAGCGGCCTGGATGTTCACACCGGGGCTTTGGTTCTGCAAGGCGCCCAAGGCACTCATCGTGTTACGCGAGGCGATGTCCTCACCCTTCACCTCCACTGTGGCACCGGTCACCAGTTTCTTCTTCTGCACACCGTAACCCACAACGACTACTTCTTCCAACATTTCGGTGTCTTCGGACAACGAAACCTCATAATGGTTCTCGGCACCCACCACGATTTCCTTGGAGGAGTAGCCGATGAAGGAGATCACCAAGGTGGCTCCCGGCTCTACGTCGATGGAGAAATTACCGTCAATATCGGTAATGACACCTTTCGTCGTACCTTTAATTAATACATTGGCACCAATGACCGGTCCCATGGCATCGCGAACGACACCCGTGATTTTCTTGGCCTGCTGCACGGCCTCCACTGCATCTACGGCAGATGCGGCGAACAGTTGCGGTGTGTAGCCCATTGAGAAGACTGAACAAACACCGGCAAGCAGCATCGTCTTTCTAAAATTCAAATTCATACTTGTATTTTCCTTAGATTGATAATTTGGGGCCACAAAGCCCCTTTACACTTGAGTTAGTAATTGATAGCTTGTTGTTACATGGCATTATTCCTTTCTCATAAGCAAACACGTTTTAAAGGTTCTACAATATTTATTTCACTTTTTCTTTCAGAAATCCGAGGGACAAAATTACAAGAATATTACATAAGTTGATTATATTTTCTTATCAAAAAGCGATACTATCTATACTTTTGATACATTTCATACCCTTATTCTGTCTCATAATTTCCAGGAAATCCTCATTTTTCAGTTCGGCACGCACGATGTGCCCCCACTCCTTCACGTCGTCCTCTTGCCAATGTCCTTCGGAGGAAGCCTTGGGGAGAAGCATGGAGCACGTCTCGTCCTTGTCCGAGATGGACCATGCCGCCCAACTGATGGCGCGTTGATCCATCCAATCCACCCAACGCCCCCACTCTTCGGGATTGATTGGTCCGTCGCCGGATGCCTCCATGCCCGCACATTCGGACACGAAGAGGGGCAGACCCTTGCCCAAGGCATAATCAGCACGGTCGCGCAACCATTGGCCATGGGTGGCGGCATAGAAGTGGAGGGTGTACATCAGGTTCTTCTGTCCCGTGATGGGGTTGTCCGCAGCGAGGTGGATGTCCTGGTCCCAGTGGGGACAGCCCACAAGGATGACGGCATCCGGCTCGACGGCGCGTATTGCCTTGATGACTTCCTCGGAATAGGCTTTCACGGCTTCCCAAGAGTCCTCGACGGGTTCGTTGAAGATTTCATAGATGACGTTGGGCACGCCCTTGTAGCGGGTGGCCATCTGCGTGAAGAAGCCCTTGGCCTCTTCAGTGCGGATGCCGTGGCTGTGCCAGTCGATGATGACGTAGGTGTCATGGGCAATGGCGGCATCCACCACAGCCTGCACGCACTGCACGCCCAGTTCAGGATTGTCAATGTAAGCGCCTTCCAGCTCCACACCCATGGAGGCACGGAGCACTTGTGCGCCCCAGTCCTTGATGAGCCATTCGGCGGAAGAAGCGTTGTAGAAGCGCGGCCAAAACTGGTGCCAACCGTAGCTGACGCCATGCAGGACGACGGTGTCGCCCCGGCTGTTCATCAGTTGCGTGCCGTTCACCACGAGGGCGGGCACGGCGGTGTCTTGTGCAGCGGCGTCTTCCGTGACGGGCTGCTGCTTGGGTTTGCTGCCACACGCGGCGAGGAGGGCGGCGAGGCAGAAGGTGATAATGGCTGTTCGTTTCATAAATGATAATTTATCGTTGTAGGGGCGGGGCTTGCCCCCGCCCTGAATAGGGGCGACCGCAAGGGTCGCCCCTACACGTTTAACATTGCGGGCAAAGCCCGCTAAATTCCTATTTATTCTACCCCCAACTGTTTCCGTATCCACGCCTGCCAAGCATCCCACTGCTCCTGATACCAGTAGTGGCCGGTTTCCTGATAGGGGTGCAGCTCCTTGGGAGCGGTGATGATGTTGTAGGTGGCATACATGGTGGTGGGGGGACACACCTCGTCGTTGTAGCCCCAACTGTACCAACCGGGCACCTTGATGAAGCGGGCGAAGTTGGACGTGTCGTAATAGCGCACAGTTTCGCGCACATTCTTGTCCTTGTCCCCATAATAATAAAAGTAGTGGGGCCAGCCGCAAGCACGCTTCTCAAAGTAGCCTTCGTGGTCGCACAAGGCGGGATGAACGGCTGCAAGGAAGGTGACGCGCGGATCGAGAGCCGCCGTAATGATGGACAGGGCACCGCCTTGGCTGGAGCCGGTGACACCGAGAGCCTTGCCGTTATACTGGGGCAGGGAGCAAATCAGATCCACAGCTCGCAGGGCGCCGACAATCACGCGGTTATAATAGATAGCGTCGCGGTTGTCATAACGGAACGTCCAATAGTTGTTCAAGGCACCGCCTGCCAAGGCATCGTAGACGGATTGCTCCAGGGTGACGGGAATGCCGTGTATGCCGACTTCCAGCGTAATCACCTTGCCGGGAGCCGTATAGGTGTCGCCCGTATAGGGACGGACACCTGCACCGGGCACGCGCAACAGGGCAGGATACTTGCCTTCCTTCTTGGGGATGCTGAGGATGCCGTAGTAACGGCCTGCCCCCGGCTTCACCTGGAAGCTGACCTGATAGACATTGTCCGTCTCGGTGCAACGCTCGGGGAGCAAAGTCATCACGGGGTTCAACGGAAGCTCGCGGGCCTGCTTCAGCGTCTCCGCCCAATAGGACTGGAAGTCTTCGGGCAGTTGGCTGACGGGCTTCAACTGGCCGGGCGCATAGGCGGCCGTAGCCAGACCTTCATAAGTTTTATCGCCCACGTAGGCTTTCACCTTGCAACGGAGGAAGCCGGGCGTCTTCATCGAAGCGCGCAGCGTCAGCGTCCCGTCTTTCAGGACCACGCCTTTCTTGGTCTCCGTGGGATACATCTCCGGACCCAGCTCATAGTCAATCTTGACGTCCGGCAACAGGTTCTGGGCTTTCACCACACGCACCGTGAAGGTGCATTTCTCATTCAGGCCATAGACCCAGTCGGCACGATCGGGCGAGACCACCACGCGGATTTCATTGCCGCGAATCTGTGCGTTCGCCAGGGTCACACAGCATAAGAATGCGAATAAAAAAGATTCAATTCTCTTCATGGCATATTTCTTTTTTGATATAAATCAAGTGCAAAAGTACAGAGTTCCCTCCAAGAATGCTGATACTATTTTATCTTATTTCAATCATATTACAACTTTCTTCTTCCGGTAGCTCTCTCGGAACTCCTTGGGCGAACAGTTCTTTTTGCGCTTGAACATCCGGTTGAAGTTGGACAGGTTGTTGAAGCCGCAATCGTAGCAGATTTCGGCAATGGTCCGCGAAGAATCCACCAGGAGGCGGGTGGCAAAGCCCAAACGGATGTCGATGATATAGTCCGACAAGGTCTTGCCGGTGCGCAGGCGGAAGAAGCGGCTGAAGGATACGGGCGTCATGCCCACCATGTCCGCCAGCGTGTTCAGACGGATATCCTCGCGGTAGTGCTCTCCGATGTACTTCTGCACTTTCTGGATCCGGCGGCTGTCCGAGAAGTTTTCAATCTTGGCAAAGGAAGAAGAGGCCAACACCCGCGCATCGTCGTAGAGGGACAACTCATAGAGGATGGACATGAAGTCCATCACCGCATAGAAGCCTTGTTCCTCGGACGCCAGCTTGTCCAAGAGGTTGTACACCTTCATGATGGCCTGCTGGGGAAAGCACAACCCACACCGCGCCCGCTCCAGCATGTGTCCGATGGAAGCGAACTGGTTCTTGATCTCAAAATTCTTGGAAAAAATGTCGGGCGAGAACTGGATGGTGATTTCGCGGATGTCGGACGAAGTGCATTCATGCTGCTCCCACACGTGCTCCAGGTCCTTGCCGGTGATAAGCACCAAATCGAAGTTGCCTATCACCTCGGCAGAGTCGCCCACCACGCGGCGCACACCCGCGGCGTTCTCCACGAAGTTCAGCTCGTACTCCGTGTGGCAATGGATGGGATACGTAAATTCCGACTTGCGACGGTCGGCTATGTAGAAAAAGTCGCGCTCCGAGAGCGGCGTAATCTCGCGCATGATGTAATTCCGGTCTTCCATGTTCAGCAGGTTAAAAAAATATCACGGCTGCAAATATAGTGATTCTTTTTTAATCTCCAAACAAATGAGGATTTGAATGCAGGGCAAACGTATCTAATCTTCCAGGACCTTCCCATGTGCTATCATCGGAGTAGTAATCAATGCGTTGGCATCGTAGATAAGTGTTAAATCATAAAGAGAAACGGAATGAATATCGTCAATCCTGCCCTATCTAAGGAAATTCTTGTTACTTTTGTGCAATAGAAGATTGAATCACGATGAACAAGAAAGACAAAGACATTGCCCTCTTCGTGGCATTCTGCATTGAGGAATACGGAGCCGCCAAAGGTATGACTGGCGAGCAGGTTATTGACTTGTTTTCGCAGTATGGAGTGACCGATTATCTTAGCAAATGCTTTGAGCCGCTTCACACCCAAGGGCGCCAATGGTTGATAGAAGAGATTGACGAGTTTATGAACATAAGAAAAAACAAAAAGTATGAAGATATATCACGGTAGTTTAGAGGTGGTAGAGCATCCTATGATACTCCAACCAAACCGTAAACTCGACTACGGGGAAGGATTTTATACTACGACCTCGGAGAAACAAGCCAAAGAATGGGTGGAAAGACGTATGCTCGAAAAGCAGTCCGGATGTGGCTATTTGAATGTATATGAATTTGATGAAAGAAATCTGTCGGAGTTTAGATGCCTCATATTCCATGAACCAAGCAAGGAGTGGGCAGAGTTTGTCATGGCCAATAGAACCCTAAAAGGCTTTGCACATGACTATGACATCGTGTATGGCCCGGTTGCCAACGATAGGGTGTATCTTCAATTCGGCTTATATGAATCCGGGGCTATTAGTATAGAAACGCTTATCCGTGAGCTAAAAACCTATAAGCTGGTTGATCAGTTTCTTTTTCATACGGAGAAGGCATTGACATGCCTGCATTTTGTAGAAGCGACTAAAATTGAAAAATGATATGTTCCAGATTAATCAAAGCAATCTTCACTTGCTCCTGCCCGGAAAGGTCAGTTGGTTGGTTGAATATCTACGCGACGATTACGGCTTCACGCTGCAAGAATGCTTGAACCGCATTTATCATTCAAAGCTATATAAGAAGTTATCAACCGAGAATACCAAATATTGGCATTTAGGCCCTGTTGACTTATATGAAGAATTAAAAGCGGAACTATAAGTAACCAATCATTAGAATGAACATTATTCAGGTACGTTTGCCCTGGATTTTAGATGGAATACAAACGCGCGAAACGCATCGTCCGCAACTGTCTGATTCCGTGCGCATAGGCGGAGGTACGGCTAAGCACGGGCGGAGGTACGGGTAAGCACGGGCGCAGATACGGGTAAGTAAGGGCGCAGATACAGGTAAAAGGAGACTGACAAGTTATTATTCTTTAGACGCGGATGATGCGGATTTAGCGGATGACATAAACGAATAATCCGCATCATCCGCTCAATCCGCGTCTAAAGAATTAAGCCCCGTTACTGGAGTTGCAGCGTGCAGGTGGCCACAGGCAGGTCGCCCGAGCGGACGGTCAGCGTAGCTTGTCCGGCCTCACCGGTGCTTTGCAGGAGGATTTGCGCCAAGCCGTTGAAGGCTTTCACGCGGTAGTCGCGGGCATCGGGGTCAGCAGGACGCTCGGCATCGCGATAGGCGGGATCGCCATTGCCCACACCAAGGATGCGCACGGGACCGCTGACGCTGAAGGCCAGTTCATCGCAGGCGGTGGGGACAAAACGCTTCTTCTTGTCCTGCAACTCCACGCGGAAGACGGCCACATCCCGTCCGTCGGCCTGGATGGACGGGCGGTCCGACGTGAGGACGATGCGGGCGGGGGCACCGGTGGTTTCGACTTTCTCCGTCAAGACGCGCTTGCCATCCTTGTAGCCCACGGCCTTCACCGAACCGGGCCGGTAGACGGCTTTCCAAGCCAAGTGCCCGTTCTTGGGCATGGCCTTGCGCCCCAGGTTCTTGCCGTTGACCGTCAGTTGCACTTCGTCGCAGTTGCTATAGACCCAGACGTCGATGCTGTCGCCCTCGTGTCCTTGCAGGTTCCAGTGGGGCAGGATGTGGAGCACCGGTTCGTCCGTCCACCAGGACTTCAGGTAGTAAGCCTCGTCCTTGGGGAAGCCACAGTAGTCCAGAATGCCGAACTGCGAGCCGGTGGCGGGGAACTTCATGGGATTGGGCTCGCCGCGATAGTCGAAGCCCGTCCAATAGAACAGGCCGGCGAGGTAGGGACGCTCGTCGTAGAACTTCCAGCCGCGCTCGATACAGTTCAGCAGGCTGTCCGGGCCATTGGGCTTGCGGTTATGGGCCACCATGCGACCGGTGCCCGGCTCGTCGAAGTAGATGCCGCGCGTGCCGCAACCCGATGTCTCTTCCGAGCCGAGGGCGCAACGCTGGGGATAGTCCTTGCGGTGCTGCTCCACAGGGTTCTGCAAGATGTAGTTGTATCCGGCCACGTCGGCAGGTATCAGGATGGCAGGACCGCTGCTGCTGGCCACGGTCATGGGGCGGGTCGGGTCGAAGCGGTGGCAATATTCGCGCATGGAGGCGGCGATGCGGGTACCGGTCTCCTTCCACTCGATGCCCCACTCCTCGTTGCCCACGCTCCAAAGGATGACGGAGGGATGGTTACGGTCGCGGCGAATCATGCGTTGCAGGAGGTCGATGTGCTCGGTGTTGACGCCCGTCAGGCGGTTTTCCTCAATGACAAGGATGCCGAGGCTGTCGCAAGCATCCAGCATCTCCGGCGTCATGGGATTGTGGGAGGCGCGATAGGCATTGCAACCGAACTTCTTGAGTTGCTTGAGGCGATAGACCTGCAAAGCATCAGGTATGCCGCTGCCCACGCCCGGATGGTCCTGGTGCATGTTGACGCCTTTCAGTTGGACGTGCTGCCCGTTGAGGAAGAAGCCGCGGTCGGGGTCGAAGGCGATGTGGCGGATGCCGAAGGGAGTTTGGTAGCTGTCCACCACCCGACCGCCTTGCAACACCTCGGTACACATATTATATATATAAGGGGTATCCACCGACCAAAGGCGAGGATTTGACACGGTCAAAGTCTCGCAAAGCGTGCGGCTATCCCTCGGCAAAAGGCCGGTGACAGCAGAATCACTCATCAAGGTGGCCACGACGTTGCTTTCCTTGTCTTTCAGCGTGTGGCGCAGGGCGTAGTCGGCAGGCTTCAAGCCGTCGTTCTTCACCGTGGTCTCGATGGTCAGCACGGCGGTGTCAAACGTGTCCGTGTCAGGAAAACCGGCATGAATGAAGATGCCGAACGGCGCCACATGCACGGGAGCAGTCTTGTTGAGCCAGACGTGGCGGTAGATGCCCGCGCCCTCGTAGAACCAGCCTTCCTCCAAGGTGGCATCGGCCCGGACGCACACCAGGTTCTCGCCGCCGTAGTTCAGGTATTCGGTGATGTCATAGACCTGCGTGGCATAGCCGCTGGGCTCGCTGCCCAGGTAGAAACCGTTGATCCACACGCGGGCATCGCGGAAAATGCCGTCGAACTGCAGCCAGAGGTGCTTGCCAAAGTCTTCCTGCGGCACGGTGAAGGTCTTGCGATACCACCCCACGCTGGTTTCGGGGTATTGGTAACCCACCGTCTTGTAGCCGTGGCTGTGGCTGGCCTCGGCGGCAAAGGGGAGATCCACCACCCAGTCGTGGGGCAGGTCTACCGTCTTCCACGCCGAAGCGTCGAACTTCTCGGAATACGGCCCGGCGTTGTGGATGGACGCCGCCTTGGTCAGGTAGTTGAAATACTCGATCCCGCAGCCGAAGTCTTTCTCCGGAGAGGACGCATTGCCTAATGCGAACTGCCAACCCTTGTCGAGGAGGACACGCTCGCGTTGCGACTGGGCCATCAGCGCCGTGGCCAGGCCCAAGAACATCGCAACCAGTAACATTCCATGTTTGCTCATGAGGTTTTACAGGTTAAATTGGAGTTTAATAATGCAAATGACAGGACAAAGATAGGCGCAGACAGGGATATTAAATAATACTATTTTATCCAAAGCCGACACTTTCCTATCGTTTTTCACACTTGACACCGAAAAAGAGCCAACAAAATGACGGCTATTCGGCAAAAAATTCCTATTTTTGAAGCGTGCCGCAAAAGAGGCGGCAAGTATGCAATTTTAATACATTGGACAATAGCAAACCCATAAAAAAGACAAAACGTATGGAAGACAAAAAGTACGGTTACTTTGACGACGCGCACCGCGAATACGTCATCACCGACCCGCAGACGCCCTGGCCCTGGATCAACTACCTGGGCAATGAAGATTTCTTCTCGCTCATCTCCAATACGGCCGGAGGCTACAGCTTCTACAAGGATGCCAAATTCCGCCGCATCACGCGCTACCGCTACAACGGCGTGCCAATGGACAACGGCGGACGCTACTTCTACATCAAGGACGGGGACACGGTATGGTCGCCCGGCTGGAAGCCCTGCAAGACGCCGCTGGACCGCTATGAGTGCCGCCACGGCATGAGCTACACGCGCATCACCGGTGCCAAGGACGGCGTGGAAGCCAGTGTGCTGTTCTTCGTGCCCCTGAAGACGTGGGCCGAGGTGCAGAAACTGACCCTGCGCAACGAGAGCAACGCCCCGAAGCACCTGAAATTGTTCTCCTTCGCCGAATGGTGCCTGTGGAATGCCGCCACGGACATGGAGAACTTCCAACGCAATTTCTCGACCGGCGAAGTGGAGGTGGAAGGCTCGGTCATCTACCATAAGACAGAATACAAGGAACGCCGCAACCATTATGCGTATTACAGCGTGAACACGCCCATCAATGGCTTCGACACGGACCGCGAGAGCTTCATCGGCTTGTACAACGAGTTCGCCGCCCCGCAGAATGTGTTGGCCGGACGCCCCACGAACAGCATTGCCCACGGCTGGAGCCCCATCGCCTCACATTATATAGAGGTGGAACTGGCACCGGGCGAAAGCCGAGACTTCATCTTCCTCTTAGGATATGTGGAGAACCCGCAAGAAGAGAAATTCGAGGCTGCCAACCCTGCTGTCCTGCAAAGTACACCCAGCTGCGCCCTGGTGAACAAGACGCGCGCCAAGGCCACCATCGCCGCCTTGGACACCACGGAGAAGGTGGACGCCGCCTTTACCGAACTGAAGGCATATTGGGACAACCTGCTGGACGTCTTCGTGCTGGAGAGCGGCGATGAAAAGCTGGACCGCATGGTGAACATCTGGAACCAATACCAGTGCATGATCACGTTCAACATGTCGCGCTCGGCCTCGTTCTTCGAGAGTGGCATCGGCCGCGGCATGGGCTTCCGCGACTCCAACCAGGACCTGGTGGGCTTCGTGCACCAAATTCCCGGACGTGCCCGTGAGCGCATCATCGACATTGCCTCCACGCAATTCCCCGATGGCGGCTGCTATCACCAATACCAACCTCTGACAAAGCGCGGCAACAACGACATCGGCGGCGGATTCAACGACGACCCGATGTGGCTCATCTTCGGCACGGTGGCCTACATCAAAGAAACGGGCGACTTCGGCATCCTGGACGAGCCGGTGCCCTACGACAACCAGCCGGGTTCGGAAGTGTCGCTCTTCGAGCACCTGCGCGTGTCCTTCAACCACGTGGTGGAGAACCTGGGACCGCACAAGTTGCCCCTCATCGGCCGCGCGGACTGGAACGACTGCCTGAACCTGAACTGCTTCTCGTGGGATCCGAACGAATCGTTCCAAACCACGGAGAACAAGACGGAAGGCTCGAAGGCGGAATCACTGATGATTGCGGGCCTGTTCGTGGTGTGCGGACGCGACTATGTGCAACTGTGCCGCGAACTGGGCAAGACGGAAGAAGCCGACCGCGCCCAAGCCTGCGTGGACGAGATGGTGGAAGCCGTGAAACAGCATGGCTGGGACGGCGACTGGTACCTGCGCGCCTACGACTTCTTCGGCAACAAAGTGGGCTCGAAAGAAAACGAGGAAGGACAGATTTTCATCGAGTCGCAAGGCTGGTGCACCATGGCAGGCATCGGGCTGCAGGAAGGACTGGTGGAGAAGGCGCTGGACTCCGTGAAGGAACGCCTGGACTGCGAGCACGGCATCGTGCTGAACAACCCGCCCTTCACGCGCTACGTGGTGGAATACGGCGAAATCTCCACTTACCCCGCCGGCTACAAGGAGAACGCGGGCATCTTCTGCCACAACAACCCGTGGGTCATCATCGGCGAGACGGTGCTGGGTCGGGGCGACCGCGCATGGGAGTATTACCGCAAGATATGCCCGTCGTACATCGAGGAAATCCACAGCACCCTGCACAAGGTGGAACCTTACGTGTACTCTCAGATGATTGCCGGCAAGGACGCCGCCCGCCCCGGCGAAGGCAAGAACAGCTGGCTGACCGGCACGGCAGCCTGGAACTGGTATGCCATCACGCAGTTCATCCTGGGCATCAAGCCGGGCTACGAAGGGCTGGAAATTGACCCGTGCATCCCCGCCGACTGGAAGGAGTTCCGCATCCGCCGCAAGTTCCGCGGGGCGGAGTATGACATCCGCATCAGCAATCCCGACGGCGTATGCAAGGGCATCCGCAGCCTGACGGTGGACGGTGTGCCCGTGGAAGGCAATGTGGTACCCGCCACACCCGGCAAACACGTAGTGGAGGCAGTACTGTAAATAGGAATTTAGCGGGCTTTGCCCGCAATGTTAAACGTGTAGGGGCGACCCTTGCGGTCGCCCCTATTCAGGGCGGGGGCAAGCCCCGCCCCTACACCGATAAATTATCATTTAACACCTTACCCATGATTCCTCCCATCTATTCCCCCGCCGCCGACCGCTATGACAACGGCATGAAATACCGCCGTTGCGGCCAAAGCGGCATCCTGCTGCCTGAGATTTCCTTGGGCTTGTGGCACAACTTCGGCGACGTCAACCCGCTGGCCAACTCGCAGGCCATGGCACACTATGCCTTCGACCACGGCATCACGCACTTCGACCTCGCCAATAACTATGGACCTTCCTACGGCTCGGCCGAGGAGACCTTCGGGCAACTCATGAAGAAATCGTTCGCACCCTACCGCGACGAGCTGTTCATCTCCAGCAAGGCGGGCTATGACATGTGGCCGGGTCCCTACGGCAATTGGGGCTCGCGCAAGTACCTGATGAGCAGCCTGGACCAAAGCCTGAAGCGCATGAACCTGGAGTATGTGGACCTGTTCTACACGCACCGCTATGACCCGGAAACGCCTTTGGAGGAAACGCTCCAAGCCCTGGTGGACATCGTGCGCCAAGGCAAGGCCCTCTACGTGGGCATCTCCCGCTATCCCAAGGAGGCGGCCAAGTTTGCTTACCGCTACTTGGAGGAGCGCGACGTGCACTGCCTGCTCTACCAAGGTAAATACAACATCCTTGACCGCGAACCGGAAGAGGAGGGCATCCTGCGGCAGGCACAAAAGAACGGCACGGGATTCATCACCTTCTCGCCCCTGGCGCAAGGCCTGTTGACCAACCGCTACCTGAACGGCATCCCCGCCGACTCGCGCATGGCACGAAACGGTTCGTTGCAGGAGAGCGCCCTCACCCCTGCCCTCCTGGAGAAACTGAAAGCCTTGGACAAACTGGCCGGACAACGCGGACAGACCCTAGCGGAAATGGCGCTGGCCTGGGTACTGAAAGATGAACTGGTGACGTCCGTCATCATCGGCGCCAGCAGCGTGAAGCAACTGGAGGACAACCTGAAAGCCATCGGTAACACACAGTTCACGGAAGAGGAGCTGAAGGAGATAGAGGGGATTGCTGCTAAATAGAAATTTATAATCCAACAAACATGAAGAACAAACTATTCATCAACTGCCTGGCAGGACTATGTGCCCTGCTGATGCCGGGCATGGGCGGATTGTCTGCCCAAGACTATCAAGTGGCTTCGCCGGACGGCAAGCTGAACATTTCCATCTACACGGAGCATGACCTGCAATGGTCCATCCAGCACGACGGGACCACCGTGCTGCTGCCCTCGTCCATCGCCCTGCAAGGACGGGACGAGCAGTCGCCCAAGAAACTCATCACGTTCGGCAAGGACGTGAAAGTCAGCAAGGCGTCCCGCCAATCCGTGGAGACCTCCTTCGCCACGCCATTCTACAAGAAGGCGGAGGTAGAGGACGTGTACAACGAACTGACCCTGAAGTGCCGCGGCGGATACAGCGTGCAGTTCCGCGTCTACGACGACGGGGCGGCCTACCGCTTCGTGTCCGACATCCGGAAACCTTTCCAAGTGACGGGCGAAACGGCCGACTTCAACTTCGACAAAGATTATGAGGCGTTCATCCCCTACGTGAACGACAACCGCAACGGCGAACGCTACTGCTTCTCCTTCGAATCGTATTACGACGAAGTGAAGCTGTCGCAAATGGCACCGGACTCGCTGGCCATCACCCCGCTGATGGTGGACCTGGGCAACGGGAAGAAAGCCGTCATCATGGAAGGCGGCGTGGAGAACTATCCCGGCATGTTCCTCCTGCAAAACCCAGAGACCAAGCAGGGCGTGCAGGCCGCTTTTGCCCCCATCCCCACGGAGACTTTCATCGGCGGGCACAACCGGCTGAACCTGATTCCCTCGGAACGCGCGGACTACATCGCCCGAATCGACGGACGGCGCACGCTGCCCTGGCGTGCCGTGTTGGTGACCACGCGGGACACACAACTGGCCGACAACGACATGGCCCAACGCCTGGCGCCGCCCTGCCGCATCGAGGACACGTCTTGGATTCGCCCGGGCAAGGTGGCTTGGGACTGGTGGAACACGTGCAACCTGACAGGCGTGGATTTCAAGGCCGGCATGAACACGCCGACCTACAAGGCTTACATCGACTTTGCCGCCCAACATAAGCTGGAGTACATCATCATCGACGACGGCTGGAGCGGACTGGAATCGCTGACGGAAGACCTGAACCCGGACATCGACCTGGAAGAGCTGATAGCCTACGGCAACCGGAAAGACGTGGGCATCATCCTGTGGTCTTCCTGGCGCAACGCCATCAAGGACTTGGAAGGGAACTTCGCCCACTACGCCAAATTGGGCATCAAGGGATTCAAGGTGGACTTCTTCGACCGCGACGACCAGATTGTCATGCAGTCCGTGGAAGAGATGGCCGCCTGCGCAGCCCGCCACCACCTGCTGCTGGACCTGCACGGCCTGAAGCCTTTCGGCATCCAGCGCGCCTATCCCAACGTGGTGAACTTCGAGGGCGTCAAGGGCCTGGAGAACGCCAAGTGGGAACCCATCGTGAACGGAGTGCCGCTGCACGACTTCCCGCGTTACGATGTGTCTGCTCCCTTCTTGCGCCAGTTGGTCGGTCCGATGGACTACACGCCCGGCACGATGGTAAACGCCACGCGCTCCACCTTCCGCGCCATCAACGACCACCCGATGAGCCAAGGCACGCGCGTACACCAGATGGCCATGTACACCGTC
This sequence comes from uncultured Bacteroides sp., assembly GCA_949292025.1. Classification (GTDB taxonomy): domain Bacteria; phylum Bacteroidota; class Bacteroidia; order Bacteroidales; family Bacteroidaceae; genus Bacteroides. The sequence continues at coordinate 19,972 of CASEYC010000029.1, forward strand.
TTTGAAGCACCGCTCCAGATGCTGGCCGACAGTCCTTCGAAGTATGCCAAAGAGCCGGAATGCACGGACTTCATCGCCAAGGTGCCCACCACCTTTGACGAGACGGTGGCCTTGGAGGGCCAAGTGGGCGAGTATATCATCCTGGCCCGCCGCAAGGGCAACACGTGGTTCATCGGCGCCATGACAGACTGGACGCCGCGCGACCTGACCATCGACCTCTCCTTCCTGCCCACAGGCAGCCATGAAGCGGTCATCTTCAGCGACGGCGTGAATGCCGACCGCGAGGCGACGGACTGGAAACAAGAGACGCGCAAGGTGTCGCCCACGGACAAGCTGAACGTACACTTGGCACCCGGCGGAGGCTGGACGGCACGGATTGTCTGTGACTAATCCCAGTCCTCGAACTCCAAAGACAGTTGTTCCCACTGCCCACGGGGAGGCTCGTCCTCTTCATGGGGATTGGAAACCGCAAGACCAATAAGACGAATAGGACGCTCGGCGTAATCCACTTCCTGCAGCAACTGCTTGGCCAAGGGGAGGATGACGTCGAGCGTTTTCAGTTCGCGGGCCTGCGTCAGGCTGCGGGTGATTTGCTTGAAGTCGTGGAACTTGATTTTCAGCGTCAGGGTATTGCCGTGGAAGTCTTTCTGCTCAAGCCGGCGGACCAGCTCGACGGCCACGTGATACAGCTCGATGATGACGGAAGAGTGGCGGGAAATGTCCTTCTCCAACGTGCGCTCGCAGCCGATGGACTTGCGGATGCGGACGGCCTCCACGGGACGAAGGTCTATGGCGCGGGCAAAGTCATAGTAGACAGCCCCCACCTTGCCAAACTCGCGGACCAGAAAGTCCAGGGTGCAGGCACGGAGTTGCACGCCATTGTGGATGCCGAGGGCGTGCATCCGCTTGGCGGTGACAGGCCCCACGCCCCAAAAGCTTTCGATGGGCAGGCGGGCGATGAAGTCCAAGGCCTGGTCGGGATGGATGGTGCAGAGGCCGTCGGGCTTGCGGTAGTCCGAAGCTATCTTGGCCAGGAACTTGTTGTAGGACACGCCGGCGGAAGCCACCAGGTGCAGGCGTTCGCGGATTTTCTGCTTGATTTCCTTGGCAATGTCCACGGCCAGGGAGATGCCGGGCTTGTTCTCCGTGACGTCCAGGAAAGCCTCGTCCAAGGAGATGGGTTCTATCACGTCGGTATATTCGTGGAAAATCTCGTGAATCTGCCGGGACACCTCCTTGTAGACCTCCATCCGTCCGTGCACGAAGATGAGTTGCGGGCAGAGCCGCTTGGCCTTCTGCGACGACATGGCCGAACGCACCCCGAAGCGGCGCGCCTCATAGCTGGCGGCGGCCACCACGCCCCGCTCTTCGGCATGGCCCACGGCGATGGGCTTGCCGCGCAGGTCGGGATTGTCCCGCTGCTCGACGGAGGCATAGAAGGCGTCCATGTCGATGTGGATGATTTTGCGGCCGGTCTGCTCCATGATTCATTCCGAAATGCGCCGCAAAAGTAACAAAAAAGCAGGAAAGCCAAAAGCTTTGCAACCGGGTTGCACGACGGATGCCGTACCTTTGTCCCCGCAAAACCAATCTTAAAGACCCAAAGACATGGCACATTGTCACTGCAATCATTGCGAAACCCACCACCACGGGGACGCCTGCGCCAAGGCGGGCAACTGGAAAGAATGGGCAGGCCTCGCCCTGTCCGCCGCGCTGCTCTTCGCGGGCATCGGGCTGACGGCGGCCGACGCGGCGTTCTTCCGGGCTGAAGGACTGCGCCTCGCCTGGTACCTGGCGGCCTGCCTGCCCGTCGGGCTGCCGGTGATGAAGGAAGCATGGGAGGAAATCGCCCATGGCGACGTGTTCAACGAGTTCACGCTGATGAGCATCGCCACCGTCGGCGCGTTCTGCATCGGCGAATATCCGGAGGGCGTGGCCGTCATGCTGTTCTATTCGCTGGGCGAGCTTTTCCAGGAAAAGGCAGTCAGCCGGGCAAGGCACAGCATCCGCGCCCTGCTGGACGTTCGCCCCGAGACGGCCACCGTCATCCGCGACGCACAGGGCGTGACGGTCAGCCCACGGGAGGTGCGCCCCGGCGAAGTCATCGAGGTGAAGACCGGCGAGCGGGTCCCCCTGGACGGCACCCTGCTGAACGACGCCGCCGCCTTCAACACCGCCGCCCTGACCGGCGAAAGCCTGCCCCGCACCCTCCGCAAAGGCGAGGACGTCCTGGCGGGCATGATTGCCACGGACAAGGCCGTGCGGCTGACGGTGAGCAAACCCTTCGAGGACAGCGCCCTGTCGCGCATCCTGGCCCTGGTGCAAGAGGCGAGCGAACGCAAGGCGCCCGCCGAGCTGTTCATCCGCAAATTTGCCCGCGTCTATACCCCGGCGGTCACGGGGCTGGCGGTGCTCATCGTGCTCGTGCCCTGGCTGTGGTCGCTGGTGCTGCCGTCGTCCGGCTACGTGTTCGGCGACTGGCTCTACCGCGGGCTGGTGTTCCTCGTCCTCTCTTGCCCCTGCGCGCTGGCGGTCAGCATCCCGCTGGGCTACTTCGGCGGCATCGGGGCGGCATCGCGGCTGGGCATCCTTTTCAAGGGGGGCAACTACCTGGACGCCATCACCCGCATTGACACGATTGTATTCGACAAGACGGGCACGCTGACCCAGGGCGCCTTCGAGGTGCAGGACTGCCTGCACGCCGACGACGTGGACGAGACCCGCCTGCTGCAAGCCGTCGCCTCCGCCGAACAAGGCAGCACGCACCCCATCGCCAAGGCCATCGTCCGCCACGCCCGCCAACGGGGCATCCCGCTCCTGCCCGCCGCCGAGGTGAGGGAGACCGCCGGATATGGCTTGGAAGCCAGCATCGGGGGGCAAACCGTCCTGGCGGGCAGCCGCCGCCTGATGGAGCAACGCCACGTCCCCTGCCCCGACGGCCTGCCCAACGGCGAGGGCGCCCTCGTCTTCTGCGCCATCAATGGCCGCTACGCCGGCTGCCTCTGCCTGGCGGACACGCTGAAAGCGGATGCCCCGCAAGCCATCCGCGCCCTGCAAGCCTTAAACATTCAAAATATACGGATACTTTCCGGCGACAAACAGGAGATTGTGACTACCTTTGCCCGGCGCTTGGGCATCACGCAGGCCTACGGCGACTTGCTGCCGGACGGCAAGGTGGAGCACATCGAGCAACTGAGGCAAGACCCCGCCCGCCGCATCGCCTTCGTGGGCGACGGCATCAACGACGCCCCCGCCCTGGCCCTGAGCCACGTGGGCATCGCCATGGGCGGTCTGGGCAGCGACGCCGCCATCGAGACCGCCGACGTGGTCCTGCAGACCGACCAACCGTCGAAGATTGCCACCGCCATCCGCGCGGGGCGGCAGACGCGGCGCGTCGTCTGGCAGAACATCGTCCTGGCCCTCGGCGTCAAGCTGGCCGTCCTCGTCCTGGGCGCCTGCGGGCTGGCCTCGCTCTGGGCGGCGGTCTTTGCCGACGTGGGCGTGGCGTTCCTCGCCATACTGAACGCCATGCGGTTACAGAGAATCATCAAATGAACGACCTATAATGAAAGACGAACAACACTACCTCGACATGCTGGCCCGCCGCGGCATACAGCCCACAGCCATCCGCCTGCTGGTGCTGGATGCCTTGGCGCAGGCCCGGCAGTCCCTCTCGCTGGCCGACCTGGACGACCTGCTGGACACGGTGGACAAGTCCACCATCTACCGCACGCTGACCCTCTTCCTGGGCCACCACCTCATCCACAGCATCGACGACGGCACCGGCTCGTTCAAGTATGCCGTATGCTCGGACGACTGCTCGTGCGACGTCGCCGACCTGCACGCCCACTTCCACTGCGAACACTGCAACCGCACGTTCTGCTTCGCCAACCTGCCCGCCCCCCTGGTCAGCCTGCCCGAAGGCTTCACCATCCGCAGCATCAACTACGTCCTGAAGGGCCTCTGTCCGGAGTGCGCCGCGCGCCTCCACGCGACGAACCCATAGGCGTATCCATCCGCCCCCGTTCCTCCCTGTCCGGCCCGCATAGATACACCTATCTGGCTGGCTTTCAAGTGCCTTTACGGAATAATATGTTAGTGAACATATAAAAGGTATGTTGGCGAACATATATAGTATATGTTGGTGAACATACAAAGTATATGTTGGCGAACATATAAATCCGGAACAGGCCATACAGCCCGGTCCAAGCTACCTATCCACCCAAACACGAAAGGCGCGGATGGCCCGGATTCCACAGCCCCTTTCCCAGGATTCGACCGTGAAATCCGCGCTATCCGCGCCTGAAAATGTTACAGGAAGAAAAGCCTTACAGCCCGATGACCGACTTCTCCAGCCAATAGACCACGATGCCGGCCACGTAGCCCACAAAGGCAATCCACGTGATGCGCTTCATGTACCAGCCGAAGGTGATTTTCTCCAGGCCCATGACCACGACGCCCGCAGCCGAGCCGATGATGAGCATCGAGCCGCCCACGCCGGCACAGTAGGCCAGCAGTTGCCAGAAGATGCCGTCCTGCGCCATGTCGCCCGCAGCGGCCATCGGATACATGCCCATGCAGCCGGCCACGAGGGGCACGTTGTCAATGATGCTGGACAAGACGCCGATGATGCCCGTGACGAGGTAATGGTTGCCCTCGAACACCGTGTCCAGCCCCCGGCCCACGGATGCCAGCACGCCAATCTGCTGCAAGCAGCCGACTGCCATCAGGATGCCCAGGAAGAAGAGGATGGTGCCCATGTCGATGCGCGCGATGATGGCCGTGATGCGCTTCTGCGTGCCGCCATGCTCAGGCGTGTTGCGGTAGAACAATTCGGTGGCCAGCCACAGCACGCCCAGCACCAGCAGGATGCCCACGAAGGGGGGCACGTGCGTGATGCTCTTGAAGATGGGCACAAAGACGAGGCCGCCCACGCCCAGCCAGAACACCGCCTTGCGCTGTCCCTCGGTCAGGCCGCTGTCCACGGTGCCCGCGCCCAAGTCGGCGCCCGCGCCCACATTGCCCTTCAACGAGAACGACAGGATGTAGGCAGGCACGGCGATGGATACCACGGAGGGGATGAACAGTTCCTTGATGACGCCCGCCACCGTGATGAGGCCTTTGTTCCACAGCATGATGGTCGTGACGTCGCCGATGGGCGAGAACGCGCCGCCGGAGTTGGCCGCGATGATGATGAGCGAGGCATAGATGAGGCGGTCCTTGTGGTCGTCTATCAGCTTGCGCAGAATCATCACCATGACGATGGCCGTGGTCATGTTGTCCAGGATGGCGGACAGGAAGAAGGTCAGGATGGTGATGCGCCACAGCAAGGCCCGTTTGCTCTTGGTCTTGAGCAGGTCGCGCACAAAGTTGAAGCCGCCGTTCTGGTCCACAGTCTCCACGATGGTCATGGCGCCCATCAGGAAGAACAGGGTGGTGGCGGTGCTGCCCAGGTGTCCCTCGATGACGGAACCGGCTGCGGCGGCAATCCCGCCCGGCTCCACGCCGATGAAGTTGCCCGGGTCGAACATATACAGGGTCCACGTGGCTACGAGCATCAGCAGGGCCACGGCTGCCTTGTTGACCTTCGTCACGGTCTCCAAGGCGATGCACAGGTATCCGACAACGAATACGATAACGATAGCAAGTGTGATTGATGACATAAGATTGAATGATTAAAAGGTCAATGATAATTCATCGGTGATGATTTTTCAGACGCAGATGACGCGGATGACGCAGATTCATATCTTTATTAACTGATTATCTGCCATCCGAAATTATAAATCAGCGCCATCTGCGTCATCTGCATCTAAAGAATTAAATTCCTATTCAGCGAGCCTTACAGACTCTCCAGCAGCCGCTTCAGCACCACGGTGGCCGAAATCTCGCGGTTCGCCGCCTCAGGGATGACGATGGACTGCGGGCTCTCGATGACATCGTCCGTCACAATCATGTTGCGGCGCACGGGCAGGCAGTGCATGAAGTAGGCGTTGTTGGTGACGCCCATCTGGCGGTCGCTCACCGTCCACGCGCGGTCCTTGCTGAGCACCTGGCCGTAGTTGTCGCCCGTGTAGGCGGCCCAGCTCTTGGCATAGACGAAGTCGGCGCCCTCGAAGGCTTTCATCTGGTCATACTCCACCTTGGCGCGGCCCACGAACTGCGGGTCCAGCTCATAGCCCTCCGGATGGGTGATGACAAAGTCGTAGTCCGTGGCGTTCATCCACTCGGCAAAGGAGTTGGGCACGGCCTGCGGCAGGGGACGCGGATGGGGAGCCCACGTCATGACCACCTTGGGACGGGCCGTCTTCTTGTACTCCTCGATGGTGATGAGGTCCGCAAAGCTCTGCAACGGGTGGCGCGTGGCGGCCTCCATGGAGAACACCGGGCGGCCGGAGTATTGGATGAACTGGTTGAGGATGACCTCGTTGTAGTCATAGTCGCGGCTCTCGAAGCGGGCAAAGGAGCGCACGCCGATGAGGTCGCAATAGCAGCCCATCACGGGGATGGCCTCCAGCAGATGTTCGGGCTTGTCGCCGTCCATGATGACGCCGCGCTCGGTTTCCAGTTTCCACGCCCCCTGGTTGACATCCAATACAATGACGTTCATGCCCAGGTTGAGGGCCGCCTTCTGGGTGCTGAGGCGGGTGCGCAGGCTTGAGTTGAAGAATATCATCAGGAGCGTCTTGTTGCGCCCCAGTTCCACGTATTTGAAACGGTCCTTCTTAATTTCGAAGGCTTCATCCAGTGCGGACTTCAGGTTGCCGATGTCCTGCACGCAAGTAAATTTCTTCATATCAGTGTACAATTTGATTAAGCAGCCCAAAGGTACGAATAATCCCTATGCCAAGAAACAAAACATCACGCTTTTTCGTGGATTAATGTGCATTTGCCAGTTTTTACTCCTCGTCCAGCAGTTGCGGGTTGTCCTCGTAGATGCCGGACAATTCGCCAAAGAAGTTATGGTCCAGCACGAGGGAGATACGCCACAACAACTCGATGTCGATGTTGTTCTTGCGGAAAATCTTATACGCATTGGAACGGGTGCAGCACAACTGGGCCGCGAACCAAGTGACCGTATGACCTTGCTCCCGTAACGTATTTCTGATGAGTAGACCTGTGTGTATCATGGGCAGATATTGTATGTTCGTGTCGCAAATATAAGCAATTAATCCGAAAGACGAGCATTCTGATACGAAAACTTTATCTTGACAGCGCAAAGAGAAAGCCAGGATTCTGAAACATCTGGCAATCAGACAGGATAAGATGCAAAATAGGCGGATTATATGGCATCCAAATAAAAATATCCATACAACCCGCCTGATGCGGAGAAAAGGGAATGTAGCTATCTTTCCACGTCACTTCCGGGTCTGCCCCTCCCCCTCTATCAACCATTTGTAGGTCGTGATTTCCTCCAGCGCCATCGGGCCGCGGGCGTGGAGCTTCTGCGTGCTGATGCCTATCTCCGCCCCGAGGCCGAACTGGCCGCCGTCGGTGAAGGACGTCGGCGCATTGTGGTAGACGCAGGCGGCATCCACCTCGCGCAGGAAGCGGTCGGCAGACGTGCGGTCGTCCGTCACGATGGACTCGCTGTGGCGGGAGCCGTAGCGGCGGATGTGCGCCAGAGCCTCGTCCAGGGAGGCGACGGTCTTAATGGCCATCTTGTAGTCCAGGAACTCCGTGCCATAGCTCTCCGGCGTGGACGGGGCGAGCAGCCGTTCGGGATAGTGCCCGGACAAGGCGGCAAAGGCCGGTTCGTCCGCATAGATGAGGACGTTGCTCTGCTGCAAGGGGGCGCAGAGAGCGGGCAGGTCGGCCAGGCGTTCGATGTGTACCAGCAGGCAATCCAAGGCATTGCAGACGCTGACGCGGCGCGTCTTGGCATTGTGGACGATGGCCGCCCCCATCTGCACGTCGCCGGCACGGTCGAAGTAGGTATGGCAGATGCCCGCCCCGGTCTCGATGATGGGGATGGTGGCATTCTCCTTGACAAACCGGATGAGGCGGCTGCTGCCCCGGGGAATGACCAGGTCCACGTAGCGGTCGGCACGGAGGACGCGGGCCGTGGTCTCGTGGTCGGAGGGAAGCAGCTCCACGACATGGGTGTCCAGCCCGTAGCGGCCCAGCACCTCGTGGATGACCTGCACGATGGCGCGGTTGGAGCAGTCGGCATCGCTCCCGCCCTTCAGGACGCAGGCGCTGCCCGCCTTCAGGCAGAGGGAGAAGACGTCGAAGCTGACGTTGGGCCGCGCTTCGTAGATGATGGCAATGACGCCGAAGGGCACGCTGACGCGCCGGATGTGCAGCCCGTTGGGCAGGACGCCCTCCTTCAGCACGCGCCCCAAGGGGGAAGGCAGGGCGGCCACATGGCGCAGGCCGTCGGCAATCTCGCGCAGGCGGGCTTCCGTCAGCTTCAGGCGGTCGTACTTGGGGTTGGCGGGGTCCATCCGCTCCAGGTCCTTGCGGTTCTCCTCCAGGATGTAGGAGGACTGTGCCACGGCGGCATCGGCCACGGCACACAATATCTCGTTGATAGTCCCGCCATCCACGGCCAGCAGATGCCGGCTGGCGTCCCGGACGGCGGAGAGGGTTTGGTCTAAGTCCATAGATGATAATTTATCGGTGTAGGGGCGGGGCTTGCCCCCGCCCTGAATAGGGGCGACCGCAAGGGTCGCCCCTACACGTTTAACATTGCAGGCAAAGCCCGCTAAATTCCTATTTATACCTTTATTCTATATATAAGTAATCATAATGCACCACCGGCTTCAGCCCGTGCTTCCCCATCTGCTCGCAAGCCATCTTGGAGCTGATGTTGGTCTTTCCCATGCCTATCAGCCGGGGACCGGGGCCATAGATGCGCACGATGTCGTCCTTGTCGAACTTCCCTTCCACCGCCAGGACACCCACGGGCAGGATGCTGACGGGCTGGTCGGACAGCAGGAGGTTCATCGTCTGCTCGTTCACGTAGTAGGCGCCCTTGGCGAAACCCTCGCTGTGGGCTATCCACTTCTTCACGCTGGAGGCGGGACGGGGGGCAGGGACGAAACGGGTGTATGGCAATGAAGGATGGGCCGTGTCCGACGAAGACTCTTCCTCCTTCATCCTCCGTTCTTCATTCTCCACGATTTCTGTCAGAATGTTCTCCCGCCGCCCGTTGGCGATGATGACCGCGATGCCCTCGTCGGCCACCTTGCGGGCGATGCCGGTCTTGGTCAGCATGCCGCCCCGGCCGAAGCTGGACTTGGAGGCCTGGATGCAGGCGGAGAAGTCGTCGCCCGGACGGACCTCGGGGATGACGCGCGACGCCGGGTCGGAGGGCGGGCCGTCGTAGACGCCATCCACGTTGCTCAGGATGATGAGGGCCTGGGCGTCCATCATCGAGGCGATGAGGCCGGACAGCTCGTCGTTGTCGGTGAACATCAGTTCGGAGATGGAGATGGTGTCGTTCTCGTTGACGATGGGCAGGACGCCGTTCGCCAGCATGACGGTCATGCAGTTCTTTTGGTTGAGGTAGTGGCTGCGGGTGCTGAAGCTCTCCTTCATGGTGAGCACCTGGCCGATGGCGATGCCGTGCTCGCGGAACAGCTCGTAGTAGCGGTTGATGAGCTTCACCTGCCCCACGGCGGAGAAAAGCTGCCGCTGATCCACGCTGTCCAGCCGGCGGAGGGGCTGCACCTCGCTGCGCCCCGACGCCACCGCGCCCGAGGAGACCAGGATGACCTCGATGCCCCGGCGGCGCAGGCCGGCCACCTGGTCCACCAGTGCCGACATGCGCGTCACGTCCAGCGTGCCGTCCTCCCGGGTCAGGACGTTGCTGCCCACCTTGACGGTGATTCTGCGGTAGGGTTGCTGTTCCATGTCCGTCATTCGCCCAAGGTCTGTCTGCTACGTTCGCGAATCACCTCCATGGCAGGCTCGTAGTCCGCCTCGTTGACCAGCACCTTGACGCTGATGGCCGACTCGGGCAGGGCCACGTTCACCACCAGGCCGTCCTTGATGGCCGCGCTGATGCCTCGGTCGTTCAGCAGGCCTTTCACCAGTTCACATTCCCACAGCGAGCCTTTGAATACTTCCACCAGCTTGCTCTTGTCTTCTGCTTCTTTCATATTCGTTGTGTTTTTAGGGGTTATTGCCCTACAAATATAGGGATTTATCCCATACGCCCCGCACGCCGGAGGCGAAAAATAGGGAAAATTAGGGCGGATGGTAAAAGACGCAACGTCTTTGGGGGCCTAATCGCATAACAGCCTGCCATGTCACCGGGGTAAAACCGGTTGATTGGGCATTAAAACGGGCAATGACGCAGTCGACCGCCCCCTCGTTATCAAGCCCAAAACGACAAACTAATCGTCCCCAATTCGAGATACCTATCTCGGCGGGTTCGAGATAGGTATCTCGATTTGAAGCCCGAAACGGGATGCCGGACATGTAGGGGCGGGGCTTGCCCCCGCCCGGATTCAGGGCGACCGCAAGGGTCGCCCCTACACGTTCCGCGTTCGCATCTATATGATTATGTACACTTACTTATAATCAAGTAGTGCATCAGAACCTGCACCGCACCTCTACCCCCGCCTGCACCGGCCGGCCGCACTGCATGAACTTATTCCCCATGCTCTCGAAGTAGAACGAAGCATAATCCTTGTCCAGGGCGTTGCGCACCCAGAGTGCGACGGCGCCCTGTCCTTTTTCCAGGCTGAGGCGGGCGTTGAGCGTGCCGTAGAAGGGCTGGGAGGCGGCGTTGTCCTCCGTCCAGTAGATGCGGCCGGCGGCGTTGTAGTCGGCGTTGAGGCGGATGCGCTCCAGCCAGCGGCGCGGGGCGAGGGTGAAGACGTATTCACCGCCGACGTTGAGCGTGTGGCGGGGAATGAAGGGCACCACGCGGCCGCGATAGTCCACCTCCTCGCCGTCGTCGTTCACCGTCCGGTAGTCGCGGAAGGTGGCGTAGGTGTAGCCGTAGCCGACATTCAGGGTGAGGGCATCGGTCAGGCGGGCCACGACGGCTGCCTCGGCGCCCAAGCTGCGGCTGCGCCCGGCGTTGCGGGTGACGCGGCCCATGCCGTTGGCGGAGAACTGGGAGACCTGCTGGTCGCGCGTCTGCATCAGGAAGGCGGCGAGGTCGGCGGTCAGGCGGTCCTGCCAGAGGGTGAGGTGCGTGCCCGCCTCGTAGCTCCAGGTGTATTCGGGGCGGTAGAGGGCGGTGCCTTCCACGTCCACCTCGGCCTCGGGCATCATGGCGGAGACCATGGAGGCGATGGGCTTCAGGGCCTCGCTCTGCTCCATGGCGGTCTTCATCACGTTGATGAAGTTGGACTGCACCAGGTCGCTGAACATCTGGATGTTGTAGCCGCCGGAGCGGTAGCCCTTGGCCACGGTGACGTAGGCATTGTTGCCGCGCCGCCACTCGTATTCCACGGAGAACTTGGGGAGCAGTTGCAGGTAGTCGTGGCTCATCTTCCCGGCGAGGGCGGAGAGGGCCTGCATGGCATCGTCCTCCAGTTGCATCTGGCCCATGGCAAAGGAGAAGCCGAAGTCCATCGGGTCGCTGGCGGAGTTATAGTCCAGCCACATCTTTTCATAGTCCAGGCGCAAGCCCGCGCTGACGGAGAGGCCGGGGATGAGGAAGTCGTTCAGCGTGCTCTGGTGGTAGACCGCCGCGCTCATCTGCGGGGTGGAGAAGTCGCCGCCAATCCGGAGGTTGTCGTTGTGGATGCTCAACGCCATCTTCGGGGCCTGGGGCGAGGAGGGGAAGGCGGCGTTGGCGTTGCCCTCTATCAGTTCCTCGATGCCCTGCCGCTTGAAGAGGACGGGCGCGGAGGTCTTGAGCCACTGGTAGAAGCCGAAGGCACCCGTGGTCCACTGCCACCGCTTGCCGGGCTTGGACTTGAGCACGACCTCCTCGCTGAGGGTGTTGGAGCGTTGCTTCTGCACCAAGGTGAAGATGTCGCGGGGCGTGAAGTCCTGGTCCATGTCCATGCGGTCGTTCAGGTGCTGGTAGCCGGTGATGAAGCTGGCGGTGAAGGCGGACGCCTGCCACTCGATGTTCAGTCCGCCGTTCAGCAGGCCGCGCCAGTAGCCGCTCGGGTCGTTGTAGGCGATGCGTCCCTCGTAGTCGGAGAGGCCGGGTTTCTCGTCCCCGGGCGAGACGGGGCCCATATAATAATACGGATAGCCGCCCTGGTCGCTGTATTCGTAGCTGACGTTCGCGTCCACCTTCAGGTTGTCCGTGGGCAGGAACATGGCGTGCAGCCGTCCGCCGCCCGCGTCGCTGCGGTCCATGCGTCCGTCGCCCTTGTAGCTGTTCTTGAAGAAGCCGCCCCCGTGCTCGTAGAAGCCCCCGGCGGAGAAGGCGAAGCGGGAGGAGATGCGGTGGTAGTGGGTCAGCGAGGCGTTGTAGTCGCCATACGTGGCCGCGCCGAGGCGGATGTCCGTGCCCTGGTAGGTGAAGGGCGACTTGGTCTGCACCTTGATAAGCCCGCCCATGGTGTTGCGCCCGTACAGCAGGCTTTGGGGACCGCGGAGCACCTCGATTTGCTCGATGTCCGCGTAATTGAAGTCGAAGGCGGACTTGTCTATATAGGGAATGTTGTCCACATACAGTCCCACGGCGGGCGTGTTGATGCGCGAACCGATGCCGCGGATATAGACGGCAGTGGTCAGGCGCGAGCCATAGTCGGGGATAAAGAGGTTGGGCACCAGCGAGGTGAGGCTCTTGATGCCGGTCACTTGCTTGGAGCGCATCATCTGCTGGGTCAGGCGGCTGGAGGTGATGGGCAACTCGCGCAAGGCACGGGTTTCCTTGGGGGCGGCCACGATGACCACCTCGTCCATCTGCACCGTGCGCAGGGTGTCGGGCTCGGCGGCCCGGAGGAAAGGCATGAAGGCCAGGAAAAGGACTGAAAAAAACAAGTATTTTATCTTCATAAATAGACTAAGTATCTGTTGAAAATCGGTTTATACTAATGTCAAATGGGTAGGGGCGGCCCTTGCGGTCGCCCTTATGCAGGGCGGGGGCAAGCCCCGCCCCTACAGCGAACCCATATATCGCGCCGCCGCCTCGGCACACCGCTCCCCGTCGATGGCCGCCGAGACGATGCCACCCGCATAGCCGGCACCCTCGCCGCAGGGAAACAAGCCCTGCAAGCGGACATGCTGCAAGGTCTCGCGGTCGCGCAGGATGCGGACGGGAGCCGACGTGCGGGTCTCCACGCCTATCATCACCGCCTCGTTGGTCAGGAAGCCGCGGGCGTTGCGACCGAACAGGCGGAACCCTTCGGACAAACGTCCGGCAATGAAAGGCGGCATCCAGAAGTGCAGGGGCGAGGCCACCAGGCCGGGCGCATACGAACTGCGGGGCAGGTCGGCGCTCAGCCGCTTGCGGCAGAAGTCGTCCATGCGCTGGGCGGGCGCCGTCTGGCGGCGGTTGCCCTGCTGCCAGCAGAGGCGCTCCAGGCGTTCCTGGAAGCGCATCATGGACAGGGCGGGATGCCATTCCGTCTCGTCTGCGGCAGCTTCGGCCTCAACCTGAAGAGCCTTGTCGGCCAAGTCCTCGGGGCGGAGTTCCACCACCATGCCGCTGTTGCTCCACTGCGAACCGCGGTTGGCGGGACTCATGCCGTTCACCACGATTTGCTCCGGCCCGCTGGCGGCAGGCACCACGAAGCCGCCCGGACACATGCAGAAGCTGTAGACGCCCCGGCCTTCCACCTGGGTGACGAAGCTATACTCTGCGGCGGGCAGGTACGGGCCGCGCCCGTTCTTGTTATGATATTGTATCTGGTCTATCAACTGCGAGGGATGCTCCAGGCGGACACCCACGGCGATGCCCTTCGCCTCCATCTCCACGCCGTCGGCGGCGAGGCGGCGGTAGACGTCGCGGGCGGAATGGCCGGTGGCCAGGATGACGGGACCGAGGAAAGTCTTGCCCGTGTTCGTCGCGATGCCCACGACCTTGTCCCCTTCCGTCAGCAGGGCGTCCATCCGTGTCTGGAAGTGGACCTCGCCCCCGCATTGCAGGATGGTGTGGCGGATATTCTCGATGACGCGGGGCAGCTTGTCCGTGCCGATGTGGGGATGCACGTCCACCAGGATGGAGGGCGACGCGCCGTGTTGGCAGAATACGGAGAGGATTTTATCCACATTGCCGCGCTTCTTGCTGCGGGTGTAGAGCTTGCCGTCGGAGTAGGCCCCTGCCCCGCCCTCGCCGAAGCTGTAGTTGGACTCGGGGTCAACGGCCTGCACGCGGCCAATCTGCGCCAGGTCTTTCTTGCGTTCGCGCACATCCTTGCCGCGCTCCACGACGATGGGGCGCAGGCCAAGCTCTATCAGGCGCAAGGCGGCGAACAATCCGCCCGGCCCGGCTCCCACGACAACGACCTGCGGGCGGTCGTCCACGATGGGGTAATCCACCGGTTGGAAAACTTCGTCCGCCGGTTGCTCATGGAGGTAGACGCGCACCGAGAGGTTGACATAGACCGTGCGGTGGCGGGCGTCGATGCCCCGCTTCAGGATGCGGATGGCAGTGATGTCTGCCGGGGCAAGCCCCTTCTCGCGGACGAGGCAGGCACGGACACCCGCTTCATCGGCCGCCTCGCGGGGCAGGAGGCGCAGGCTGTATTCTTGAATCATACACGCAGGCGGTTAGAACGCATAGCCGAAGCCCACGTTCAGGTAGATGGGATACATGGCGAAGGTGATGGTGTCGAAGTCCTTCTGGAAGATGTCGTTCAAGCCCCATTGCAGGTCGGCATGGACGTTCAGGTGCTTGAAGGCACGCCACGTGACCCCGGCCTGCACGCCCCACTGGAAGGTGCGCAGCTCGTCGGAGAAGTCGTAGGGGGCAATGCTCTCGCCCTCGAACACCACCTTGTTGCCCGTCGGGTCGCCCTCGCGCAGGTAGCCGTCGAACACGTGGCCGGAGAAGTCGCCGCTGGTCTTGAACGAGACATACGGGCCGGCACTGAGGCGCACGCGGTCGCTCACCTTCAGGGCTGCCAATACGGGGACGCTGAAGTAGGAGGCACGGTACTTGGTCTTCACCATGCCCGTCCAGTTGCCGGACATGCGCTCGCCGCCGTCGCCGATGATTTCCATGCTGTAGTTCTTCGTGCGGGCCTCGGCCTCCATGCCTTTGGTCTCCAGGCGAAGGCCGATGATGAAGCCCCATTTCTCCTCCTTGTCCAGCCACTTGATGATGTCGCCGCCCAAGGCCAGGTTGATGTTGGGCGAATAGCCCTTCAAGGCGCGGATTTCCTTGGGCAGGGGCAAGGGCGAGGCTCCGCCGATGTTGAAGCCGGCCCTTACTTCATACTCCAGGCCGCGCAGGGCCGACTGAATGATGCCGCGGTTGCGGTCTTCCTGCGCTTGCAGGATGTTGGCCACGCCTGTCGCGAGGAACAGGAAGGCCAGGATGATATGTTTGGTTTTCATTGTCTGTAGGTGTGAGGGGTTATTCATTCACGGTTTCCTCATAGCTCAATTCCACCTCGTCGATGCAGAGCGTGCTGCCCGGGGCGCCCTCGAAGTAGTCGCCGCGGATGCTGGAGGCAAAGATGATGGCCAGGCAATAGCGTCCGGCGGCCAGCTTGTCGGGATCCACCGATTTGCCCGGACGATAGACGAAAGGAATCTCGAAGTACGTCCATTCCGTCGTGGGGCGCACGTCGTCCTGGTCAACAATAGCCGTGGAGATGACCTGGGGATTGTCCTCGGCCAAGGCATCCGTCGCATCCAGGATGGGACGCTCGTCGGTGCTCTCGTAGAAGATGGCGTAGATATTGGGCTGGTCCGTACGGTCGGGCACGGGACGGAGCTTGTCGGGAGCCGATTTGTCCAGTTCATAGAAAGTTTCTCCCGGCGTGTACTTGTAGTAGCCGCTCAGCTGCGTCGGCACGGACTCGAACTGCATGCCGAACTTGGTGGACTTCAGCGCATCAATCAACGCATTCAGCAGGTCAAATTCGCCCAGGAAGAGGTTGCCCGACGCGATGGGCATATTGACACTCTCTGCCAGCGAACCGCCCCGGCGGGTAATCAGCGTCAGGCACTTGCCCCGATAGCCGTCCTCGGCCTGGAAAGTCGGGAAGTTCAGCGGGTCGCGCTCTGTGGCGTCGGCCAAGGCGAAACCGGGATTGCCGCTGGCCCAGGCGAAAGTCTCCGCTCCCAGCTGGTCGGTTTCATAGAAGATGTGGTACTTGCCTCCGCCACCCAGCCGGACATTCTCGAAGCTGTACTGCGTGTTCGCCAGTCCGCTGGCATTGACCGAGATGCGATAGTGGCGTTTCCATTGTCCGTCCTGCGACGTGACGATGTAGTCCTGCGCACGGGTGAAGTCCAGCACGGTCTTGCTGGCAGGCACCACGGTGGCGCCTTCGGTCAGGGTCAGTTCGGGCGCCAGCTTGGTCACGTCCGTTCCTTTCTTCACATAGAGCATGACGGGGTACACCTTGGTGCCGTCCGCCTCCGTAATGGCATCGCCGAAAGCCGCCGGACGGTTCATCACGTTGCCCGGCAGGGCGATGCTTTCAATGTCCGCCTCCGTGTTCAACGCCTCTTCCTGAATGCACGCGGCAAACAGGCCCAGGACCATCAACAAGCAGGCTGTCAATCCTTTCCATTTCATACTATAAACGTCTTAATGTTCTGTCCTTATTCTCATTATCGGCGCAAAGGTAATACAAAATTGCGAGATACGACGTAAATCGTGGAAATTAGTAAGCCCATCGCTCCCCGAGGCGGCGGCAAGAGACGCTCAAAGCCATACTTCAAGCCTGCATTCAAGCCTTCTGCATCCGACGAAAAAGGCTTATTCGTCTAACCAAAAAGCCTTATTCGTATGACCAAAAAGGCTTATTCGTATGACGAAAAAGGCTTTTTCGTCGTGCTTATCCACAGCCAAGAGCAGCCCTACACGGCGGGAAGAGCAGGGACAAGCAGGCTCATCACTCATTCAACGGGATAATATCAGGCGCGGATTACGAGGATTTATCCGTGAAATCCGCGTAATCCGCGCCTAAAAGACAGCAAGCTTTTCAATCACTCCACCCGGAGCGTGCTGCTTGCCGAATGCGAGGCGTACTCCGGCGCGTAGGCGCATTGCAGGGTGGCGATGCCGCCTTCATACGTGCCCCGGCGTGCCACGCGCTGGCGATGCTCCAAGACGTAGACGCCCTTGCCCAAGGCATCGAAGAAGAAGCTGGTGGCGGCGTCGCCCACCTCTTCATAATAGCCGGCAGTTGCGCCAAAGCGGTAGCCCGACAAGGCATTGACCGGCTCCAGGCAAGCGGCGCGCTGGTCCTTCAACTGCACGAAGTCCATGGCGCGATCCAGGCGGAGGGTGATGCGCGAGACGAGGATGTCGCCCACGGCCAGGCGGGTGCCTTCAGCCAACGGCTCCAACGTCTTGCGACCGTCCGCGGCAATGCGCTCCACATAGAGCTGCTTGTCCACGGAGAGCTCGCCGCCGTGCTGCTCCAGGTCGGCGATGGGCGAGAGGAATTGGGCGTAGACGGCTCCCCACGCCGCGCCCTGGTCGCGCTTCTCGATGGTGACGGCCTTGGCGCGGACGGCGGGACTGTCATCAGTGTAGGTCCGGCGCACGTAGCTCAGGCCGGGCACGGTCGAGGCGTCCGTCAGCGTCTCGATGGTCTCCTTGCCCAGGGTGATGCGCACGTCGCCTTGGTCGGCCAGCCAGTCACGACCGCCCATCAGCAGGGCATAGACGGCATCGGCGGCAGAGACGGGCGTATCCCACGTGGTGGTCTTCTTCTGCTGCAGGAGCCAGAGTTTCATCTCTTCCAGCAACGTGTCGTTGCCTCCCGCCAGGCGCAGGGCCTCCATGGCGGAGACGTGCGCGGGGATGGGCATCATACCCCAACGGTAGGGCGTGTCGAGGAAGGCGAAGTGGGCGCCCAACTCGTCCTCCTGCACCAGGTGTTCGCGCAAGGAGGCGGCAAAGTCGGCGGCTTGCCGGATCTTGCCTGCCTTTTGCAGGATGACCAATGCCTGCGACTTGCGGGTGATGCTGCCGTCCGTCAGTTCATTCTGCACCAGGGGGAAGTAATGGTTGTAGGCTTCGCGGTTGCCCACGGGCACTTCCTCGCCAGCCAGAGCCAGCAGGTAAAGATAATCCAACGTGAAAGCGGAAAGCCGTTTCTCCTCCACGCGGGGCGTCCGGCGCAACCACGCCTGGTAGTCCTTCTTCACCTCGCGGTGCAGGTAGTCGAAGGCACGGTCGCGCATCGCCGTGGCCTCCGCATCGAGCGGCTCGCCCGTCAGCAACGGCAGGCGCACCAGCAGGGAGAGGATGTAGTCCGTCACGTAGCGGCTGCCCGGCATACCGGGATACCAGCTCCACGCGCCGTCGGCGTCCTGCATCTCGCCCAGCTTGTTCAGGGAGGAAGCGAGGCGGAGGGACATCGTGTTGACGTCGAACAAGGTGGAGAGGCGGGCCATCTGCTCGCTCTCGTCCTGCGCTTCGGTCAGCCACGGGGTTTCTTCCAGCAGGATGTTCTTCACGTCCGGATTCTGCTCCAGGCGGCTCAGCAGCGTCTCCTCCGTGCCGCCCTGTGCCTTCCACGCCTCCAGCATCGTGCGGATGCGGGGATGGGACGAAGCGACATAGGCGGCCAGGCTGTTGGCATACCACGTCACGGCGCGCGAGATGGCGTCTTCCGCCACCGGCTCGCCCAGGGCGGGCAACGCCTGCACAGCCAGCCAGGCGGGATTGCCGGTGAACTCCACGGTCAGGCGGCGGCCGGTGGCCGATTCGCTCTGGCGGTTGAAGAGGCTGTCCAAGGCGAAGGTGCGCGTCTCCCCGCCACGGACGGGCATGGCCAGCGTCTCGGTGATGAAAGTCTTGTCGCTCAAGACGGGCAAGACGTGCTGCTCGCCGTCGCTGAAATCGCCGCCGTCCGCCACGATGCGCACGCCCAGCAGGTCGTAGCGGTCCGTCACGTCGAAGGCGAACGACACGGCCGCCGTGCGTCCGGCTTCAGCGGTGAAGCGGTCTTTCTTCTTCGCGACGACCTTGTCCGTCAGCGGGTCGAAGAGCGTCAGCGTGGCGGTGCCTTTCACCTTGGCCTGCGTCAGGTTGTTGATAGTGGCAGCAATGTGCGTCTCGTCCCCCACCCGCACGAAGCGCGGCAGGTTGGGCGTCAGCATGAATTCCTTGCTGGTGGTGGCGGTGGCTTCCAGGAGGCCGGTCAGCATATCCTTGGTGTGGGAGTAGCCGCGGAAATTCCAGCGGGTGAGGCTCTCCGGCGCGGTGAAGGAGAAGACCAGTTCGCCCTGTTCGTTCGTCCGCAGTTGCGGGTAGAAGAAGGCGGTCTCGGCGAAATTTGTGCGCAGGCCGTCCATCGGCTGGAGGGTATCTTCGGCCATGCCGGCTTCGCTCCTCACTTCCGGCTCTTCCAGTTGGGCCAGCGGGGTGACGTCCGTCATCTCCTCCTCCCGCGCCACGGCTCCCGTCGGAGCGGCCAATTTGGTGCTGGCAAAGACGCGGTTGCTGCCGCCTGCCACATCGGCAATGCTGATCGTCACAGACTCGTTCATCACCTGCGGATAGCACCGGTAGAAGTGGTCGTACATCCACTGCGGCACCTGCCAGTACTTCGGCTGGAAGTAAGGCGAGGAAACCGACGTGCCCCACGAAGCGGCGCGCCAATTATAGTAAGGGAGATAACGGCTGAAGTAGACGGCCAACGCTTGATGCCGCTGGAAGAGCTGGTCGAGCGAGGCATCGTACATCGTGGCGAGCACCTCGGCGGCGGCGGGCAGTCCTTGCGGCGTCTTCACCACCAGCTTCCATTCCTCCTGCTGTCCGGGGCGCAGGTGGTCGCGGAAGACTTCCCACTTCATGCTGAGCCGACGGGAAGGTTCGCGCTTCGTCAGTTCCACCCGTTGGTTATGGAACTGCCCGTCTTTCACCACGCTGAAAGAGACGGCAATGCCCTTGCCGTAGGCTTCCTGGTAGGGATACTCCAGGCGGACGAGGGAATCGGTCAGTTGCAAGACGCTGTGCCCGATGCGTCCCTCCTCACTGTAGATGTCCACCAGGACGTAGGCATCGCGGAAGGAGGTGCCGTAGTAGAGCACGGCAGGATGCGCGGCGTCGAACTCGGCGCTCTCCACGTGGATGAATTGCTCCCGGAAGGCGGGCAGGCGACCATCTTGCTTGGAGAAGAGCATCAGGTCGGTTTCCGATTGGTCGTCTTTCCCCGGCACGGAGAGTTCGAGGCGGTATTGGGCGGAAGGCAGTTGCTTCCACGCATCCAACGCCGTCCGTTCGCCGGAGGTGAAGGAGCCTTGAAAAGTGGGTTGCTGCTCCGGCTTCCCATTCAGGAGGCGGTAGAAGCGGTACACGCCCTGCATCTCCAGCAACTGCCCGTCGGCATTCGTCACGCGGAAGGTGGCGGACAGGCTGTCTTCTTTGCAAAGCTGGGTGGAGAGGTCTTGCGTGAAATAATACGCCCGGCGGGAGGCGGAGAAGGTGCGCGTCTCGCTCTGCGTCTCCCCGTTGTCGCTGGTCACGGAAGCAGCGAGGGTGAAATAGGCCACCGGGCTGAAGTTATTCTCTTTCCCCTCCGGCAGTAGCGCCACGGGGATGGAGAAGCGTCCTTCAGCATCCAATCGCACGGTGTCGGCCACCAGCGGACGGGTCTCCCCGCGCCAGATGCCGTAGCCACGGGTCAGCGTGTAGGCCAAGGGCACTTCCTGGAGGGCTGCGCCGTTGTAGGCTTTCACCTGCCCGGCCAGCGTCACGGTATCGCCCAAGGCATAGGCTGTCCGGACGGGGTCGAAGGTGATTTCAAAGGTGGGACGCTTGTATTCCTCCACCCGGATAAGCGTGGTGGCGAGATTGCCCGCCTTGATGACAAAATCGCCGTTCAGGCAACTGGCGGGCAGGATGAACTCGGCGGCAAAGGAGCCGAAGTCGTTGGTGCGCACCTCCTGCTTGGAGACTTCCTTGCGGTTGACGTCCAGGAGGGAGAGCGTGTAGGTCTTGCCTTCCAAGACGCGGGCGGCGTCCTCGTCCTGCTCGTAGGCGATGCCCTTGACGTAGACGGTCTGACCGGGACGGTAGAGGGAGCGGTCGGTCAGCAACGTCAGGTTTTCCTGCGAGGCGGCATTGCCCCGGCTATAATCGGCGTAAGAGATATTCCGGGAATCCAGATAAGCATCCTCGCCTTTCGACACCACGTAGGTACGGATACGTTTGTCCCACGCCAAGGTGGCACGCCCGTCCGCGCCGGTGGTCACTTCGGAAACCAGTTTGCCCGGCTCCGGCGTGCCGTAGGTGGAATAGAAGCGGAAGGTCGCGCCCGGCACGGGATGCCCCGTCTTGGAGTCGAGCGACAGCACTTCCATCCGGCCTCCCGGCAGCGAGAGGACCAGGGGCATCAGGCGGGAGACGGCTACCTCGTGGCGGTCTGTTTCGCCCCGTTTGCCGTCGGGCACCACCTCCACCACATAGACGCCCAAATCTCCGGGCATCGGGAAGCGGAAGAGCGTATCGGCCTGCGTGTAAGGCAAGTCCTCCGTGGCAATGCCAGCCTGCGGATTCAGCGTCAAATCAAAATGACGGGAGGCCACCCGGCGGGCGTGCTGCCGGAGATAAAGATTCAGCGTGAAGCCCGCAAGGTTGCGGAAAGACACGTTCAACGCCAGGGAATCGCCGGGATAGGCCACGGCCTGCGTGCGGACAGTCAGGCGGGGCTGGAGGATGCTTTCCTTCAGGTTGCGCACTTCATTGATGCGCTCGTACTTGGGATAGCGTTGGAGGGCTTCTTCGCAAAGCGCCAAGGCACGGGCAGGATGTCTGTGCTGACTCCTATACAGGTATTCCGCCTTGGCCAGGTAGACTTCGGCGCAGACGGGGCGGTCGCCGTAGCGGGCTATCAGACCGTCCAAGGCAGCCAGATAGGCCGAACTCTTCTCTTCCGACGTAGGTAGCGGAAGGTAGCGGAACTCCAGCTCATCCAGCGTGGCCAGCACCAAGCCGTCTTTCCGGTCGGGACGCTGCTGGTAGGCCGCTATCAGGGCGGTATGGATGTCCCCTATCCGCTTCAGCATCAGCGAATCCGTCTCAAAGCGGCGCATCGTCTCGTAGGCTTCCATAGCGCGGCGGGCCAGCAGGTGGTAGAGGTCGTGGCCATAGAGGCGGCTGCCCGTCTCCAGTTCCACGAACGGCACGTACGCCTCGCCCGACGCATTGAGCAAGGCAGCCGAATCGCGCAAAGCCTCCGTGCTGCAGGCATCCACCTTGCGGATGAACTGGGCGGACGTCCACAGGCGGATGTCCGCGGAGAGGTCGTCGCCCTCCACGTCGGTGCGGTTGCGCAGGGTGCCGTAATGGCGGCTGGCATAGCCGGCGTATTCCTCGGCCAGCAGGGAGTGGAGGATGGCGCGGTTCACGGCGTCCGGCTCCGTCTGCGCCCACTGCTCCAGTTGGGACAGGCGGGCGTAGAGGCTGTCCGGCGTCAGCTTCTCCTGGTAGGCCGAGCGGCAGACGTATGCCTTCAGCATCTGCGGGGCGTTGCGCTCCTGCAAGCCTTTCCGGTAGATTTGGCCGGTCAGCTTGACGACGGTTTCGGGCAGGCTTTTCTTCTCCGCCTGCTCCACTTGTTTCCACAGTTGGTGGTATGTCTGGGCGTGCAGGGCGAGACCTGCCCCACACATCCACAGCAGCACGAGGCTGCACAATTTTCTGATTGCCTTCATAAGACCTCCTATATTTATCGATGTTTTTTGGCGCGGATTACGCGGATTTCACGGATAAATTTTATTATAAAACGCAGGATTTCATTGGTTGTACAAATAATAAATCCGCGTCATCCGCGTCCATCCGCGTAATCCGCGCCTAAATAAAAACAAAGTAACGAAATCAAAGCCTAACAAATGTTCTTTCCGGCTTAAAAATCCTTGCACGCACAAAAAAGGCACACCGGTTGTCCGGCATGCCCTTTCATCTGCTTTACTACGTAAAATGTGCTTTATCTTATTTGTTAATCGGTCAGCATGAGTAGCTATAATACTTCATCGACTCCATCCAGTTCTTTCCCATGGCATGGAAGAACCGCTTCAACGGATTGTTCACTTTCTTTTTCATAATCGTACCTTTTTTAGATTTAATTTCAATAAACTGTTATCCTGTCTCGTACTAATTTCTATCCAAGTCGTGTGCCTTGATTTCATTTTCCCCGATTCTTGCCAGCGCCTGCTTCATGAATCCCAGGAAATTCTTTCTTATCTGTTTCATTTTTGCTATCCTCCTCAATACATTCGTTTTCTTCAGTCGTTCGCTGTTGACCCTGCAAAAGTAGGGCCTTTCGGAGAGAAAACCAATGATGCAAGTCCCAAAAACATGTTATACAACATATTTCTTGACCTGCATCAATAAGGCGGGGAAAGTCGGAGCCGTTTTGTCAGCAGACGACTGACACGCTGACAGGTTGACAGGTTACATGCAGCTCGCCACGCCCAGCGTGGTGCCGATGGCCGTCAGGATGCTGATGAGGGTCTGCAGGATCATTTTCCAGGTGTCTTTCTTGCTCATGATTTTTAGGGGTTAATGGTTTGACATATTTTAATTTTTAGGACAGAGGAACATAGGGACATATTTTCTTTTTTAAGGACATAGGAACATAAGAACATATTTTATTTTTTAGGACAGAGGAACATAGGGACATATTTTTATTTTTAAGACAGAGGAACATAGGAACATATTTTCTTTTTTAAGGACAGAGGAACATAAGAACATATTTTTATTTTAGGACAGAGGTACATAAGAACATATTATGTTTTCGGAGTGGATAGAAACGAATATGTTCCTATGTTCCTATGTCTAAAAAAATTATGCCAATATGTTCCTATGTCTTAAAAAAATTATGTCACCTATGTTCTTATGTCTAAAAAAAAATTATGTCAATATGTCCCTATGTCTAAAATCAACCGAAGGTGCCGTCCTCCCCGCTGCCCGGCTCGCTGCCACCGCCGCCGGACCCGCCGCCATCCTCCGCCTCGATGGCCTCGTAGGGCAGCCACTCGATGCCCGTCGGCACCAGGCTGCGGGTGGATACGGAGCCTTTGGTCTGCGCCCCTTCGCGCTGGGGGACGAACTGGACGCGGATGGCCTCCACCTGCTTCTGGAAGTCGAAGTCGGCTTCGTCGGCGACGCCCCTGGTCTTCAGCGTGTAGCGGAAGGTGCCCAGGCCGTCCAGGCGGACGCTCTTGCCCTGCGCCATGTAGTCCGCCATCACGCCCGGCAGCTCGCCCAGGACGGCCATCACGTCGGCGTAGGTGACGGTGCACATCTGGCTCAGGCGCTTGGCCACTTTCTTCACGGGGACGGGCTGGCCCACGGTGACGGCGGCGGGGTAGTAGACGCCGAATTTTTCGTTGTAGATTTTCTTGTAGAAGCTCATAGTTAATGGTTAATGATTAATGGTTAATGGTTAATGCTCGCAGTGTCTTGGCCTTGACGGAACAAAGGTAGGCATTATGTTCGGCATGGCCAAATTTCGGAGGGCGTCGGGAGAAGATTTTTTGTATGGATTTCAGAAAAAATGATTCAGGACTGGGGGTCAACGGGTTACAAGGCGGATTTGCAGGATTGGGCGTATCAGTGTATCAGTTGTATCAGATATCAGTTAGAAAATTTGG